>PNNC01000205.1 GCA_013824015.1 Polaromonas sp. | reverse complement strand
ATAGCGGCCGGTGACCGTGGCCTGCCAGCTTTCCAGCGAAGGGGTCGCGGAACCGAGCAAAACCCGGCAAATCCCGGCCGGCCTGGCTGGGCGCTCCGCCGGGGCATCGGCGCTTTCCGCAGGGGCGTCCGGCGCGCTTTCGATCATCGCGCGGTACACCGCCAGATCGCGCGCCGAGTAGCGGGCGCCTTCCTGCTGCTTGTAGCTCGGGTCGTGTTCCTCGTCGACGACGATCAGCCGCAGATTGGGCAGGGACGCAAAAATCGCCATGCGGGTGCCCAGCACCAGCCGGGCCTGGCCGGCATGGGCGGCCAGCCAGCTTTTCAGGCGCTGTGCCGGCGTCAGGCCGCTGTGCAGGGCCACCACCTGGGCCTTGCCGAGATGGGCAAACCGTTCCTCGAAACGTGCCTGCAGCTGCGGCGTCAGGTTGATCTCCGGCACCATCACCAGCACCTGGGCGCTGGCGTCCTGCGCCAGCACCCGGGCGGCGGCGCGCAGGTAAACCTCGGTTTTGCCGCTGCCGGTGGCGCCGAACAGCAATGCCGGCCGGGTATCGGCATCAAATTCGGTGATGGCCCTTGTCTGCTCGGGGCTCAGTGCTATCAAATCTGTAGTGTCCGGGGTGTCGGGCGGCGCCGCCACCGGACGCTTGAGCCGGCGCGCGAGCTGCACCGTGCTCAGTTCGCGCAGCTGCGGCGGCAACGCGGCCAGCGCCACCTCGCCGATCGAGCGCTGGTAATAACTGGCGGTGAAGGCCACCAGCCGGCGCCAGGTGGCCGACAGCGGGGCCAGGCCGTCCAGCGCGCCCAGCACGGCCCGGGCTTGTGCTGGCGGTAGCTCACCGCTGTCCGGCAGCACCTCCCAGACCACACCCAGCACTTCCCGCTTGCCCAGCGGTACCCGCACCAGGGTGCCGGGCGCCAGCGGCCATGGACTGGCGTAGGTCAGCGCGCCGGCCACATTGCTGTGGGCCGGGGTTGCAACAACAATGCCGAGCCAGCAGCTCATGGACACCGAAGCGAATAAGGCCGTAAAAAGTCGTAAGTGCTGAGATACATTTTCGGAAAACGCCGTAAGTGCTTGATTTCAAACTACTTTGAAGGTGATCCAGAGTTTCTGTGGATAACTTTGTTGATAGATTGCCTTGGGTCCTGCCCAGGCCTTGTAAATCAAGGCTTTCCTTAAATTGCCCGGAAAAAAAGCAATTTGAAGAAGCTATATGAATCAAGGACTTAGCGGCGCTATGGGTTTGATAGCGAAACTAGCTTCTTGACCCCGGTCATGTCGCACCGCAGCACGAATTTTGTGAATAAGTCTTGCCTCCGGAGCCTGGTTTTGTGTTATCGGCAATGCAAAAACGCGCTTAATGCGGCGTGCCGGTACGCATCCTGCGGGAATGGGCGTGGACCGCCCGCACCAGCACTTCGACACTTTCGGGCGGTGTGTGCTGGCTGATGCCGTGCCCCAGGTTGAAGATGTGGGTCGGGCCGTTGCTGTGCAGGTCCACATGCGGCTGGCCGAAGCTGTCCAGCACCGCGGCCACTTCTTTCTCTATCTGCGCCGGCTGGGCGAACAGCACGTTCGGGTCCAGGTTGCCCTGCAGCGCCATGCGATCGCCCACGCGTGCCCGCGCCTGGCCGAGGTTCACGGTCCAGTCCAGGCCCAGCACCTCGCAGTCGAGCCGGGCCATCTGCTCCAGCCACAGACCGCCGCCCTTGGTGAAGACCAGCCGCGGAATGATCACGCCCTCATGGCTGCGCTTGAGCTGGCTCAGCACGCGCTGGGTGTAGGCCAGGCTGAAGCTCTGGAAGGCCGCGTCGGCCAGCACCCCGCCCCAGCTGTCGAAAATCATCACGGCCTGGGCGCCGGCCTCGATTTGCGCGTTCAGGTAGGCCGCCACCGCGTCGGCATTGATCGCCAGCATCTTGTGCATCAGGTCCGGGCGCTGGTACAGCATGGTCTTGACCAGGCGGTAGTCGTCGGAGCCTGTGCCTTCGACCATGTAGCAGGCCAGCGTCCAGGGGCTGCCAGAAAAGCCGATCAGCGGCACCCGGCCGTTGAGCGCCTTGCGGATGGAGGTGACGGCGTTGAAGACGTAACGCAGTTTTTCCATGTCCGGGACTTCGAGTTTTGCCACGGCCGCCTCGTCGCGCACCGGCGTCGCAAAACGCGGACCTTCGCCCAGCGCAAACGACAGGCCCAGGCCCATCGCGTCGGGCACCGTCAGGATGTCGGAAAACAGGATGGCCGCATCCAGCGGGTAACGCTCCAGCGGCTGCAAGGTGACTTCGGTGGCGTAGTCAGGCGAGGTCGCCAGACCCATGAAGCTGCCCGCCTTGGCGCGGCTGGCGCGGTACTCGGGCAAATAACGTCCGGCCTGGCGCATCAGCCAGACGGGGGTGTAGTCGGTGGCCTGGCGCAGGCAGGCGCGCAGGAAATTGTCGTTTTGGAGGGGTGCAAACATCTTTGCATTGTCTCAGAGCCGTGAATCTTTCTGCTGCGCGGGCCGAATGCAGCGGCCGCTCTTCATTCAAGCAGGGGCCGCGGATCTGGCTCCGCCAGTCCGCAGGCGCAGCGGCCCCCGCGGGGGGCAGGGAGTTACACGAAGTGAACGACCGTGAGGGCCATTTTTGCGGGGGGTCTACCTGACCGGCAAAAACTGCAGAAACGACGCGCCTGCCAGGTTCTGCACATAGGTGATCACGGCGCGGCGGTATTTTTCGGTCAGCACGCCGGACAGCAGGTCGAGACGGCCGACGATCTTGCCAAACTCGCGCTCGAAGCTCAGGTTGCGCTCGCGCTCGGAGAGTTCATCGGCCAGCAGCAGGGGCTGCCCGGCCGCACTGCGGCGCGTGGCCAGCAGCCAGACCGCGGACTCGACATTGCGCGCGGCGTTGTAGATGTGCTGGGCGTCCAGGCCATCGACCAGGTAGAAGGTGGTTTTGCCGTCGTGCGCGGTGATCAGCATGTCGGCGCTGGCAACCACAAAGGCAGCGACGCGGTCACCGCGGAAGTCGGGGCTGAGCGCCAGCGACAGCGCCGCAATATCGCGTTTGCCCTGCAATTCGGGCCAGGGCGTGCGGTTTTCGATGGCGCTGCGCACGCGTTGTATGGCGGCCTCGCGGCTGCTGTTGCCGCCCTTGCGCCACTCGGCCGGATTGCGCCGGTAGAGCTTGTCGAGCAGGCGGTACAGGCTGTCCAGGTTGTCGCGCATGCCCAGCGTGGCCATGCGGTTGAGGTCTGACTGCGCGAGCTCGCTGGAGGTCAGCGGCGCGACGGGGGTCTCGCCGCGGTGCACCGCCGCCGGCCCCTGCGTCGAACAGCCGCCCAGCAGCCAGGCCAGCATGCAGACGGCGGCGGAAAGCACAGGGTGAAGAAAGGGCCGGCGCGGGGGCATGCGGCGATTATCCCGAAGAAGCCTGCCCACGCAAGCACTTCGGCCATGGCGGAACTCAGGGCCGGGTCAGCAGGCCGCGCGACATCAGCACCCGGTGGTCGATCTTGATGCAATGGTCCTGCACCACCAGCAGGCCCGCCGCCTGCGCCCTGGCGGCCGCCTCCGGGTGGGAAATGCCGAGCTGCATCCACACCGCCTGCGCGCCGATGGCGATGGCTTCATCGACCAGCGGCGGGATGTCCGGGCTGTTGCGAAAGCAGTTCACCAGGTCGATTTTTTCGTGTTTCGCGGCTTCTGTCAGTGAGCCATAGGCCTTTTGACCGAGCACCGCGCTCACGTTGGGATTGATGGGGATGATGCGGTAGCCCTGGGCCTGCATGTAACGCGCCACATCGAAGCTGGGGCGGTGCGGCTGATCCGACAGGCCCACCACCGCGATCGTGCGGCAGTGGTTCAGGATGTGCGGCATGGTCTCGGCCGGGGCCGGTTTCGCCGTCACGCTCAGGCCTTGTACTTGATGGAGCAGCCGTAGGCCCGGCTGGAGGCCACGCTGAGCGGCTTGCCACCCAGGGCCTCGGTCAGTCCCTGGCGCACATAGTTGGTCGCGGTCTTGATGTCGTCCACCCGCGCCGAGGCAATGCTGTCGATGCCGCCGGCGTAGATCAGCTGACCCTGCGGACTGACGATGTACATGTGCGGCGTGGTTTTGGCGCCGTAAAGCTGGCCGATCCTGCCGGACTCGTCCATCAGCGTGGCGGTGGGCGCGGCCTGCTTCTCGCCGAGCCAGCCGGCGAGTTTTGCCGGGGTCAGGTAGTCGCCGCTGCCGGTTTCGGTCGAGTTGATAGCGAGCCAGACCACCCCCTTGCCGGCAAACTCCTTCTGCAGCGACTGCATGTTGCCGTTGTAGTGCTTCTGCACAAAGGGGCAACCCGGGTTGGTCCATTCGAGCACCACCAGCTTGCCCTTGTAGTCGCTGAGCTTGCGCGTCTGGCCGGTCGTGTCGGTGGCGGAAAAATCCGGCGCAGCCTGGCCGACAGCGGCCGCCGCGAAGGCCGGGCTGGCCAGCGTCAGCGCCAGCGGCGCGGTCAGCAGGGCGCCCGAAAAGACGCGACGATTCACCGAAACGGGAGAAGAAGGCTTGGGCATCGCAAAAACTCCTTGAAGAAAAGTGATCACAGTTTGGCCAGTTCGGCCCGCACATCATCGACAGACAGGATTTCCGACAGCACCACCGGCGCGCTGCCAGGCTTGTAAATCACATACACCGGCACGCCGTTGCGTCCCAGTTGCGCCAGCGCCGCCGTCACCGCCGGGTCGCGGCGTGTCCAGTCGGCACGCAGCAGGGCGACTTTTTTGGCGTCCATGTCGGCCAGCACCGTGCTGTTGGCCAGCGTGGTTTTCTTGTTGTACTGGCAGGTCACGCACCAGGCCGCGGTGAAGTCGACAAACACGCTGCGGCCCTGCGCCGTGAGCTGCTCGACCCGGCCCGGCTCCCAGGTCTGCCAGCGCTCGGAGGGCGCGCCGGCAATCGCTGGGGCATCCATCGCTTGGGTGACATTCTGGCCCACCGCCCATAGCCCTGCTGCGGCAAGCGCTATTGAAAACGTAGCAAGCACAAGACGTGCCCGGCCGCGCAGGGTCAGCGACCACAACACCAGCGCCATCAGCACCAGCAGCGCCAGCAGGGCGCCGGCGCCGTCGATACCGCTTTGCTGGCCCAGCACCCAGACCAGCCAGGCCACGGTGGCGAACATCGGGAAGGCCATCAGGCGGCGGAAGGTGTCCATCCACGGGCCGGGCCGCGGCAACGCGCGCGCCACCGCGGGCACGGCGCTGGCGGCCAGGTAGGGCAAAGCCATGCCCAGGCCGATGGCGCCAAACACAGCCAGTGCCTGCCAGGCCGGCAAGCCCAGCGCAAAACCCAGCGACGCACCCATGAAAGGCGCGGTGCAGGGCGAGGCAATCGCCGTCGCCAGCACGCCGGTCAGAAAAGCGTTGGCGGTCGGGTTGCTGGCCTGCAGGCTGGCGACGCGGCTGGGCAGCACGCTGCCGAACTCGAACAGACCGGCCAGGTTCAGGCCGATCAGCGTGAACAGCGCGGCCAGCGCCGCTACCACGGCCGGGCTTTGCAGCTGGAAGCCCCAGCCGAGCTGCTCACCGGCAGCGCGCAGGCCCAGCAGCACCGCGCCCAGGGCGATGAAGGACAGCAGCACGCCGGCGGTGTAGGCCAGCCCGCCGGCCAGGCGTGTGGCCTGGTTTTTTTCCTGGGTGAAGCTGACCACCTTGATCGCCAGCACCGGGAATACACAGGGCATCAGGTTCAGGATCAGCCCGCCCAGCAGCGCGCCGAGCAGGGCGGCCAGCAGCCCGAGCGGCTGGCCGCTGCTGACGCTGGGCGCCGCACCCACGGCGGCATTGGCCTTGAGCGCGGCCTCCAGTGCCGGCGACATCGTGGCCGGGGCGGCCACCGCCGGCCAGGCGCCCTGCACCGGCGCAGTGATGCGGTAAGCCGCATCGCCTGACGCCACCACCACCGGCATCTGCTGCGGGCTCTCGGTGCGCTGGCTGGACAGCGGAATCTGCGCCGTCCAGACCGCGCCCTGCCAGGCCTGCTGCCAGGCGGCGCCCGGTTCGATCACGCTGCCGGTTTCGGGGAAAAAATCCAGGGTCTTGCCCTGCAGACTGGCCGGCAGGCCGGCCAGCGAGACCTGGATCGCCTGGGCATCGACCGCAATCCGGCTGCCCGCCCCGTCCAGCGGCCTGGGGCTCGCGGCAAAGGCCGCGGCGAAGGCGCTGCCGCTCAGGCCGGTCGAACTGCGCGCTGGAATCTTCAGCACAAAATCGCCTTCCTGCGGAATACATTCCTTCTTGCAGACCAGCCAGGCGGCCTTGAGTTTGATCTCGAGCTCGCTGGCAGCAAAGCCGGGCGCGACCGAAAGTGGCACCGGCAGCAGCACCGTGCCTTCGTAGCCATAGTTGGCCAGTGTGCCGATGGGGATTTTTTTCGGCGTGGGCCAGGCGATCTCGCCGGCCGTGATGCCGGCCGGCAGCGTCCATTCGAGCAGCGTCGGCAGGCCGGAATCGCCCGAGTTTTTCCAGTAGGTGTGCCACTCCGGGATGTGCGCGAGCTGCAGGCCGACCCACAGCGGCTTGCCGGGCTGCACGCCGTCGGGCGCCCAGGCCAGCAATTCGGCGCGCACCTGCTCGGTCACCACGGTGGTGCTGGCCGGTGCCCCTTCCTTGAGGCTGAATTGGGCGCCAGCCCCTGTCGGCAGGGCGCAGGCTGCTATCAAAGTGAGAGCAGAAAAAAGGCGGTGGAAAAACATGGTCATGGTGTGAGCGGGGCTTGCGCCTTTAGTTCCTGCGGGGCCGGGCCGGCACCCGGCTCATGGAGGGGGTGGCGGGACGGTGCCAAACACGGCCGGCAGTTTTTTCGGCGCCCTGATGCGCAACTGCTTGTTGACATTTTCCTGCCCGAACACCACCTCGATGTCGGCCACCGCCACGCCGAACAGCGGCGCGAGGAAACGCAGCATGTGGTCGGTCGCCTTGCCGGCCTGCGGCGCGGCCGTCACGCTGACTTTCAATTGTGTTCCTTTGGGCTTGCCGATGGCGTCGCGCCCGGCTGCGGGCTTGCCGAGGATGTTGAGCACCAGCACGTCGCCGTCCCAGGCAAAAAAGGAGTCGCCGGTGGCGTTGCGGGGTCGCATGACGCGGTTCAGGCAAAACCCAGCACGACACGGCGGGTGCTCGCGCTTTTCTTTTCGATTTTGGTGACGATCACCGCGCCAATCTCGGCGGTGTTGGCCACATGGGTGCCGCCGCAAGGCTGCAAATCAATCATCTGCGCCGGCCCCTGGCCACCAATGCGGATGGTGCGCACCTGGCCGCTGCCGCGCGGCGGCGACACACTCATGCTTTTGACCAGCGCCGGATTCGCGTCGAGCTCGGCGTCGCTGATGCTGCCGACCACCAGCGGGTGGGCCGCGGCGACCAGGCGCGCGATGCCGGCCGTCAGCGCTTCCTTGTCCAGCGGGTCGCTCATGCTGAAGTCCAGCCGCGCGTAGTCGGGCGTGATCGAGCAACCGTTGACCAGCTGCGGCACCAGGTGGCACAGCAGGTGTGTGGTGGTGTGAAAACGCATCAGCCGGTGCCGGCGTTCCCAGTTGATGCGGGCGGTGACCCGGTCGCCGACCTGCACACCGGCCTGCTGCCAGCAGGCCAGCACCGACGTCGCCGGGTCGGCCAGGGCGGGCAGGTGGCAAATCGCGTCGGTGGGCTGACCGTCTTCGTTTTTCCCCTTGCGGGTATCGGCGATCGCGATTTCACGCCCATCGGCCAGCACCAGCAGCCCGGCATCACCGGCCTGGCCGCCGCCCAGCGGGTAAAACACCGTGCGGTCCAGCACCAGGCCCTGCTCGCTGATGGCCATGACCGTGGCGGTGCATTCGCGCAGGTAAGCGTCATCGCGAAACAGGGTTTGCGTCATGGTTTGATAATACCGGCATGAACCGCACTTCGCCCCAAGCTGCCGCCCCTGTCCCGGGTAGCAGTGCGCGCATTGTGCTGGCCACCCTCAACGCCAAATACATCCACGCCTCGCTGGGCCTGCGTTGCCTGCTGGCCAACATGGACAGGCATGGCGGCACCGGTCTGCGGGCGCAGACGCAATTGCGCGAGTTTGTGATCGGCCAGCCGGCGACCCGCATGGTCGAAGAGTTGCTGGCGCTGCAACCCGAGGTGATCGGCCTGGGTGTTTACATCTGGAACGTGGTCGAAACCACGCAACTGGTGCGCCTGCTCAAAGCCTTGCGGCCGGACATCAAAATTGTGCTGGGCGGGCCCGAGGTCAGCTTTGAGGTGGAGCAGCAGGAAATCTGCCGGCTGGCCGACCATGTGGTGACCGGCTGGGGCGATGTGAGTTTTCCCAAACTGTGCCGTGCCTTGCTCGACGGGCCGCAGCCGCTGATGAAGGTGATCGCCGGCGAGCAGCCGCCGCTCGATGAACTCGCGCTGCCGTACAGCGAATACACCTCCGAGGACCTGGCGCAGCGGCTGCTGTATGTCGAGGCCTCGCGCGGCTGCCCCTTCAAGTGCGAGTTCTGCCTGAGTTCGCTCGACAAAACCGCCTGGGCCTTTGAACTCGACGGCTTCATGGCCGAAATGGACGCGCTGTACCGGCGCGGCGCGCGCAACTTCAAGTTTGTGGACCGCACCTTCAACCTGAAGATCGACAACTCGGTGCGCATCCTGCAGTTTTTCCTGGACCGTCTTGCCGAAGCGCCCGATGTGTTTGTGCATTTCGAGGTGGTGCCCGACAGCCTGCCGGACCGGCTGAAGGACCTGATTGCGCAGTTTCCCGAAGGCGCGCTGCAGTTCGAGGTCGGCATCCAGAGCTTCAACCCCGAGGTGCAGCAACGCATCTCGCGCAAGCAGGACAACGGCAAGACCGCTGACAACCTGCGCTGGCTGGTCCATCAGAGCCGCGCCCATGTGCATGCCGACCTGATTTTCGGCCTGCCCGGTGAAACGCTGGAGAGTTTTGCCGAAGGTTTTGACCGCCTGGTGGGCTTGGCGCCGCACGAGATCCAGTTCGGTGTGCTCAAACGCCTGCGCGGCACGCCGATCACGCGGCACACCGGGGGCTTCGCCATGGTTTACGACCCGCAGACGCCGTACACGATTTTGCAGAACTCGACGGTGGACTTTGCCAGCATGCAGCGCATCAAGCGTTTTGCGCGTTACTGGGAAATGGTCGCCAATTCCGGGCGTTTTGCGCAGGGCCTGGCCTTGCTGCTGGCGCCGGGTTCGGCCTTCGGGCATTTCCTGGCCTTCAGCGACTGGCTCTGGCAAACCACCGGCAAGACCCATGAATTTGCACTCGAGAAACTGGTGGACCTGCTGTTTGTCCACCTGACGCAGGTACGCCGACTGGAGCCGCAGCAGGTGGCTGCAGCGCTGCTGGCCGATTACCAGGCCAGCGGTGCACGCGGACGGCCGCAGTGTCTGGCGGCGCTGCTGGCCGGGACACAGCACACCCCGTCTGCCGCCGGTGGAAAAGTCCGGGCCGAGCGGCAGGGGCGGCATCTGGGGCAGCAGCAGGCGCTGCGGGAAGAGATTCAGAGAGCTGCGGCGGCGGCGTGAGGCAGACCGGTCATCCCGGACTTCACCCCGGATCCAAGGGTTGCCAACCATTCGAGCCCTGGCCTGGCCCAGCGTGTGGCCGCCCAGCCGGCCGACAGCCCGAATCGAATCAGGCGCCCCAGCTGTTACCTGTGACCAACCGCCAGGCATTGCCATACGCAAGCTTGTGCCGGACGGCTTCGCTGAGCGGCCCCAGGATCTGATTTCGGTGCCGACCCATGGTGGTCCGGTACAAGGACTCAACCGGGGGGCGATAGTCGCTGGCCACCAAGAATCGATCAGGGAATCCTTCCATCAACGCTTGCCACTCCTCGCCCAGCCGGCCGTTCTGGAAGATGGTGGAGTCGCGCGCGCCCGACGGGCGGTAAATGTTTTCCGCGCGCGGCACGGCAAGGTCGAAATGGAGATGGGGAAAGCGCGTAATCAGTGACTTCACATAAGCCGGGTTGTAGGCCTTGGCACGGTCCGGGTAGCGGATCATGCCGAGGTGGCACCAGATGACCCTGGCCTTGGGATACCGCGCCAGCATGGATTCCAGCACAGGCAGCAGGGGGTCTTCGATTTCATAGTGGATCTGGAAGGCGGTTCCGGTGTCCTCGCTGAGCTGGAAAAGCGCGTGGCCAGCGGGTCCGTCCAGGGGAACAGTGATGTCGCGGCCATTGTTGCGCGCTTCGACCTGTTCGGGTGACGGGTAGTGGCGGAATTCGTGTTCCCCCATGGTGTAGTAATTGCCTGTCTTCAGGTCTGCGGCCACCCTGCTGACAAAGGCGGCCGGGTTGTTCCACCAGCGTGGAAACTCACCGCTGCTGGTGGTGGGGATGAAATAGCCGGGGTATTGGCGGTGCAACTCCAGCGAAGGCCCCGAATCCGGCGAAGAAGCCGTCGCGAAAGCAATTTGTGCGATGTCCACTTCGTCCATCCAGGCCATGAGCTGGCCGATGTTCGTGACACCGGGCACGTAGGTGGCCTGGATGTCGATCATGGGCAGCCGGCCTTTGTCGAGCATGCCTTGCAGCCGCTGCCGCCAGGCCTCGATCGAAGCGGCGCGTACCGCCAGGTCGCCGGTGCTGGCAGGCGCAGACTGTGCAAAAGCGGGAATGCTCATTGTTGCCAGCGCGGTAACGGGCGCGGCGGCGTGCTGCAGGAATCTTCGGCGGTCCATATGTTGTCCTTTGCGGAGCCCTATGGCCCCTGCGCGATGGTAACGACTCGTTGGTGCTTGAGATGACGCTGGCAACTTGATAGCTCCTGGCGCCCATCCCGTATGCACAGCCTCGATTCAGCGCCAGATGTTTTGGCGCACCTTGAGCCGAGGTGGCGAAACAAACCGAAACACACCGCAATCCCCCCGAAACCCTACGCCGGCCCTCCACCGGCATCCTACAAACCCTCTCCACTCATTCGCAAGGCGCACCATGAAACGTTTTATCAAGAGAACCCTGCTCGGCCTGTTCGGCGGAGCGTTGATCATCGGCAGCCTGGGCGCGTGTTCGCACCGCGGTCCCGGCTGGCAGTCGGGGGCCGGGGCTTCGCCGGAATCGCGGGCGCGCATGGTCGAGAAGGTCGGCGAGAAGCTGGACCTGGATGCCGCGCAGAAGCAGAAGCTCTCGGTGCTGGCCGACAAGCTGCAGGCCCAGCGTGCCGCCCTGCGTGGCGCGCAGGACCCACGCGCGACGGTGCAGGCCCTGTTTGCCGGCAACAAGCTGGACCAGGCCGGGGCCAGCAAACTGATCGCCGAAAAAACCGCGGCGCTGCAGGCCGGCAGCCCGGAGGTGATCGCCGCTGCCGCCGACTTCTTCGACAACCTGCGGCCCGAGCAGCAGCAGAAAGTGCGCGAGTTCATGCAGCGTGGCCGCCGCTGGGGCCAGCGTGGCTAAGGCGATCGCCTTTGGGGCCTCGGGTGCGCGGGTGGTGCGTGTCGCCACGGCGCGTGACCAGGCCGCGCCTGCGCTGAGCGCCGGCAGCGCGGACGGCGGCGTACGCACACTGCTGCGCCTTGAGGGTCTGGCCGTGCTGGCGCTGGCGACGGCGGCTTACTCGGAGTTTGGCGCGGGCTGGGGCTGGTTCGCGCTGTTGTTCCTGCTGCCCGACCTGTCCCTCTTCGCTTACCTGGCCGGGCCGCGTGCCGGTGCTGTGGCCTACAACGCCGCGCACTCCTATGCCGGGCCGCTGATGCTGCTGGCGCTGGGTGTGCTGGCTGCCATGCCGGGACTGCTGGCGATTGCGCTGGTCTGGTGTGCCCACATCGGGTTTGACCGCGCGCTCGGTTACGGGCTCAAGTACGCCTGCGGCTTTCGGCAGACCCACCTGGGGCCCATAGGCCGCGCCGACCCGTGGTGAGCACGCCAAAGCTTCTTATGATGTCTGCATGCCCCGCATCCTGCTGATCGACGATGACGAACACCTGGCCGCGCCGCTGGCGGCCTACCTCGCGCGTTTCGGCCTGCTGCTCGACAGCGCGCTGCGCCCCGGCCAGGGGCTGGCAATGCTCAAGGCCACGTCCTATGACGCGGCCATTCTCGACGTGATGCTGCCCGAGATGGATGGATTTGCGCTGTGCCGCGAGATCCGCAAGGCCAGCGACATCCCGATCGTGATGCTGACCGCACGTGGCGACGTGATGGACCGTGTGGTTGGTCTCGAACTCGGCGCTGACGACTACCTGCCCAAGCCCTTCGAGCCGCGCGAACTGGTGGCGCGGCTGCAGACGATTTTGCGGCGCCAGCGCAGCGCGCCGCCGGCGGCCCAGCGGCGTGAGTTCCAGGGCCTGTCGATTGACCTCGGAACACGCGAGGTGCGCCGCGCCGGCGAACCCATCGAGCTGACCGGCACCGAGTTCGAACTGCTGGCGCTGCTGGCCGCCGAACCCGGCAAGGTGTTCAGCCGCGACGACATCCTGAACCACCTGCGTGGCCATGAAGCCGATTTGTATACCCGTGCGGTCGACATCGTCATCAGCCGCTTGCGCAAAAAACTCGAGCCGCTGGACTGCATCAAGACCCTGCGCAATGCGGGCTACGCGCTGGCGGTCGGCAAGGCGGCGCCATGACGGACACGCCCGCTTCGCGGCACTGGCGACACCGCTGGCGGCATTCGCTGCGGCTGCGCCTGATCACCGTGTTTGTGCTGCTGGCGCTGGCCATGGGCGCGGTGTTCATGGGCGGCATGCAGCGCGCGCTGGGCGGCGGCTGGCGCGATGCGGCGCGCCCCATCGTCAACGATTACATGGACCGCCTGGCGGCCGACATCGGCAGCCCGCCCGACATCACGCGGGCGCAGGCGCTGGTGGCGCGCCTGCCGATCTCGGTGCGCATCAGCGGACCGGCCGTCAACTGGGACTCGCATGCGGACCGGCCGCGGCGCGGCTGGGTGGACGACAAGAACGAACGGCTGGACCGGCACGAGGCGGGCGGCGCGGACTGGCGCAGCCGCCGCACCGCCGACGGCCACCGGCTGACCTTCGGCATGGGCACGCTGCCATGGCAGCGCGAGCCCGGCGGTATCGGCTGGATCACGCTGGCGCTGCTGCTGGGGCTGGTGCTGGCGGCCTATGCCTATGTGCGGCGGCTGCTGCGGCCGCTGGACGACATCCGTGATGGCGCAGAACGCTTTGGCCGCGGCGCCTTCGACCAGCCGATCCCGCTGCGCCGCCGGGACGAGCTGGGCGAACTCGGCCAGCGCATCAACACCATGGCGCGCGACATCGAAGGCATGCTGGACGCCAAACGCGGCTTGCTGCTGGCGCTCAGCCATGAGCTGCGCTCGCCGCTGACGCGCGCGCGGCTCCATGCCGAGTTGCTGCCGGCGGCGCCCGATGCGCCGGGCGCCGCCGAACGGGCGGCGCTGCTGCGCGACCTCGGCGAGATGCGCGACCTGATCAGCGACCTGCTCGAGAGTGAGCGGCTGGCCAGCCCGCATGCCGCGTTGCAGCGCGAGCCGGTGGACCTGGCGGCGCTGCTGCGCGAAACCGTGGCCGAGGTGGCCGGCGCAGCGTCGGTGGAACTCGACATCGCGCCCGGACTGCCGCTGCTGGCGCTGGACCGCACCCGCGTGCGCCTGCTGTTGCGCAACCTGCTCGACAACGCACTGCGTTACAGCGCCGGCGCGGATCGTCCGCCGTGTATCCGGCTGCAGCCGCAGGACGGCGGCGTGTTGCTCGATGTGCGTGATTTCGGCCCGGGCGTGGACGAGGCGCAGCTGGCGCGCCTGACCGAGCCGTTTTACCGCACCGACAGCGCGCGCCAGCGCGCCACCGGCGGCGTGGGACTGGGCATGTATTTGTGCCGGCTGGTGGCGCAGGCGCACGGCACGCAACTCGAACTGCGTCAGGCCGCGCCCGGGCTGGGTGTCAGTGTGCTATGGAAATAATAGCTGTCAGCCCATGTTCGACATGGGCTGGAGGCCGAATCTGTATGTGAATATGAAGATCAGCGCGAGGCTTTTGTCATCCCGGACTTGATCCGGGATCCGTTTTTTGCTTCCTCGTGCCTTGAGGTGTGCCTGCACTTGTAGGCCGGGGGTTGCCCGGCGGCAACTCACTTTCTTTTGCTTCGCCAAAAGAAAGTCACCAAAGAAAAGGCGACCCGATGGTCTGGGTCCCCTTCGCTACCGCTCCGGGGCAACCTGCGGTGCTCGCCGAAAACGGGGTCGAGCTCGAACTCGCCTTCGGCTCAGACAATCGCCCGTCCTGATCCGTTTTCGGCTGCGCTCCTCGGCCCAGCCCGACGGGTAAAGAGAGAAAAGGAAAAAACAAACTCCTGAATACCGAATTCAAGGACGGGAATCCCAACAGACCGTCATGTTTGCACGCGAGCGCAGCGCACGCGGCCACATGGGGCTCCCTTGTCTCGCCCAGCGGGGCGAGGGAAGGGCGGGGGGGGGTGGGAGTGGGGAGTCAGACCTGCCGCAAGACGCCAACCGAAAAGCAGCGGGGTACAAAAAGCGACGACGAAATTACTTCCCCCGCGTCCCCAACACCGCCGCCCCAACGATCATCGCGGCGGCCAGCGCGATGCTCCAGCTCAGCGCCCGCCCGCTGACCAGCATCAGCAGCGCGGTGGAACACAGCGGGGTGAGGTAACTCAGGATGCCGATCTGGCGCGCATCGCCGAGCTTGAGGGCCTTGTCCCAGAGAAAAAAGGCTGCCCCCAGCGGACCCAGGCCCATGATGGCCAGCAGTGTCCAGTCGCTGGCGGACAAAGTGGTGGCCGGCTCCATCAGCCGGTGGCACAGCAGCGACAGCGCGCCCGAGACCAGGCCGAACAGGCCGATGGCGGCGGTCGGGAAAGGGGCGACGCGTTGTGTCAGCAGCGAATAGCTGGCCCAGATGAAGGCCGACCCCAGCGCCGGCAGGTAGCCCCAGGCCCAGCCCGCGCCGCCGGATGCGCCCTCACGCGCGCCCAGGATCGCGATCGCCGCGCCGGCAAAACCCAGCAGTGCGGCCGCCACGTGCACGCCGCGCAGCTGCATGTTCTTCAGGAACAGCGGCGCCAGCACCACCATCAACAGCGGCCACAAATAATTGACCAGGTTGGCTTCCACTGCGGGCGCGTGGCGCAGCGCGATGAACAGCAGGAAGTGGAAACCGAACAGGCCATAGACCCCGAGCGCCAGCGTCGAGGCCGGGATGGCCCACAGGCGGCGGTCTTTCAGCACAAAAGGCAGGGCCAGCAGGCTGCCGGCCAGCAGCGCGATGCCGGTCAGCAGGAAGGGCGGAACATGCTGGAGCGCGACACCGAGCGATGCCAGGGTGGCCCACAGGGCAATCGCGCCGAGTGCGTAGAGGTTGGCGGACATGCCCGCAAGCATAAACGCCGGCGCTGCACCGGATGCAGGCCGCGCCGGCGCTCAGGGCGCGTTCAGCGCAGCGGTGTCGGCCTTGTCGGCCACACCGGCGGCGTGGGCCTGCTGGTCGGCGTGGTAGCTGCTGCGCACCATCGCGCCGACGGCGGCGTGGGTGAAGCCCATTTTGTAGGCTTCGGCTTCAAACATCCTGAAGGTGTCGGGGTGCACATAACGGCGCACTGGCAGGTGGCTGTTCGACGGCGACAGGTACTGGCCGATGGTCAACATGTCGATGTTGTGCGCGCGCATGTCGCGCATGACCTGCAGGATTTCCTCGTCGGTCTCGCCCAGGCCGACCATGATGCCGCTTTTGGTCGGCACGTCCGGGTGCAGGGCCTTGAACTTCTTCAGCAGGTTCAGGCTGAACTGGTAGTCGGAACCGGGGCGCGCTTCCTTGTACAGGCGCGGCGCGGTTTCGAGGTTGTGGTTCATCACGTCGGGCGGCGCGGCTTTCAAGATCTCCAGCGCGCGGTCGTCGCGGCCGCGGAAGTCGGGCACCAGGATTTCAATCGTGGTGCCGGGTGACAGCTCACGGGTCTTGCGGATGCATTCGACAAAATGGCCGCTGCCGCCATCGCGCAGGTCGTCGCGGTCCACGCTGGTGATCACCACATACTTGAGCTTGAGGGCCGCGATGGTTTTGGCCAGGTTCAGCGGCTCGTTCACATCCAGCGGATCGGGCCGGCCGTGGCCGACGTCGCAGAACGGGCAACGCCGTGTGCATTTGTCGCCCATGATCATGAAGGTGGCCGTGCCCTTGCCGAAACATTCGCCGATGTTGGGGCAGCTCGCCTCTTCGCAGACGGTGTTGAGCTTGTTTTCGCGCAGGATCTGCTTGATCTCGTAAAAGCGTGTGCTCGGGCTGCCGGCCTTGACGCGGATCCACTCGGGCTTTTTCAGGACTTCGCCTTGCACCACCTTGACCGGGATGCGGGACAGCTTGGCCGCAGCCTTCTGCTTGGCCAGCGGGTTGTAGGCCTCCTGGCTCTGGATTTCACGGACGACTTCTGGGGTGCTCATGGGTGTTTGCCTTGGGGGGTGGCTTCAGGGCGCCAGATAAGTGAGGAGCTTTTGGCCCAGCACATCTGCCGCCTCCTGCCAGCTTGCCGATACGCCGATTGTAGAAAGGTCTGTGGTTTGCAGTCCCGCATAACCGCAGGGGTTGATACGCGAAAAGGGTTCCAGGTCCATCGCGACGTTCAGCGCCACGCCGTGGTAGCTGTACTGGCGGCTGACCTTGATGCCCAGCGCGGCGATTTTTCCGAGGCCGCGAAACGGGTCCAGCGGGTCGCGCGGGCCGGTCAGCGCGGCGTGCGAGCCGGGTTCGTCCAGGCGCACATAAATGCCGGGCGAACCGCCCACGCGGTGGCCGGTCACGCCGAAGTGCGCCAGCGTGCGGATCACGGCCTCCTCGATGCGGTAGACATATTCCTTGACGTAATAACCGGCGCGCTTGAGGTCGAGCAGCGGATAGGCCACCACCTGGCCCGGGCCATGGTAGGTGACCTGGCCGCCACGGTCAGTCTGCACGATGGGAATGCTGCCGGGATTCAGCACATGTTCGCTTTTGCCGGCCAGCCCCTGCGTGTACACCGGCGCGTGCTCACAAATCCATAGCTGGTCACGACCGTCTGACATGGGCTGGGGGCTGATCTGGTCTGAAATCCCGGTGTCGCGGCTGCGTGTCGCGGTGAAGGCCTGCATGGCTTGCCAGGTGGGCAGGTAATCGACCTGCCCGAGTTGCCGGAGCTCCACATCAGCCTGCATGGGTTGGCGCTTTCGTGCTTACAGCACCACCTTGACCATCGGGTGCGTGCTCAGCGTGCGGTACAGCTCGTCGAGCTGTTCGCGGCTGGTGGCGGTGACCGTGACGGTGACGCCCAGGTACTTGCCGCCCTTGCTTTCGCGCAGCTCGATGGTGGAAGCGTCGAAGGCCGGGTCGAACTCGCGCGCAATCATGCTGATCGCATGCACCAGGCCGTCGACCTTTTCGCCCATCACCTTGATCGGAAACTGCGAGGGGTACTCGATCAGCGATTCCTGGCGCGGAATGTCGGGGGGCGGGGTTGGCTGGCTCAAGGGGTGACCTCCTGCTTGGCGCGCTGGTAAGCCGCATGTAATTTGGCGTAGACCGGCCCGGGCTTGCCGGAGCCGACCGGCTGTCCATCCAGCGTGGTGATGGCCAGCACTTCCTTGGTGGCCGAGGACAGCAGCAGTTCGTCGGCGGCAAACACCTCTTCGCGCGTGACCCGCCGCAGTTCGAAAGGGATGCCCGCGTCGTGGCAGATGCCCTCGATCAGGCCATAACGAATGCCTTCGAGCACCAGGTTGTCCCTGGGCGGGCCCAGCACCTTGCCGCCCTGGACCACCCAGACGTTGGAGGCGGCCGCCTCGCTGAGAAAGTCCTCCCGAAACATCACGGTTTCCACCGCGCCGACGTCGGCGCTGATCTGGCGCGCAAACACTGCGCCCAGCAGGCTGGTGGCCTTGATGTGGGCCTTGCTCCAGCGGAAGTCGTCGGCCGTGACGCAGGCCACGCCATTCGCGCGCTGCTCTGCGGTCGGCGGCTTCATGGTGCTGGCCATCACGAACACCGTAGGCGCCAGGTCGGGCGGCATCACGTGGTCGCGCAGCGCCACGCCGCGCGTGATCTGGATGTACACCAGCTGGTCGATTTTTTCGGGCGCGCTGTGCTGCGACAGCGCATAGGCGTCCACCAGCTTCGCCACCATCTCGCGCCATTGCACGGGGGTCAGCGGATTGGCAATGCGCAGTTCGGCCAGGCTGCGGTCCAGACGCGCCATGTGCTGGGCAAAACGGAAGGGCTTGCCGCCGTACACCGGGACCACTTCATACACCCCGTCACCAAAAATGAAGCCGCGGTCCATGACGCTGATCCTGGCGTCCCGGAGCGCGGTGATCTCGCCATTGAGGAAGCAGGGCGTGTCGGGCAAAAGGGTGGAGGAAGAGGTCATCTTGAAGGTTTGTTGAGGGCAGTGGTTATTGTCGCGCAGCCTTATTTTCCGTGCCGCAGCACGCGCCGCTTGAACCAGACGCGCCAGCGCCAGATCAGCTTGACCAGCACATAGCCGCCGGCAGCGCCGCCGACTGCAAATATCGCCATGCCGAGCACCGCCGGCCAGCCGAAACGTTGCAGCCAGGCCAGCGCATCAAAGCCGGCGCTGGCGGCGGCTGCGTCCAGCACCGCATCGCCAGCGGCCGCCTCATGCGGGGGAACGCCGAGGATCAGGCTGCCCAGCTTGTAGGCCAGCCAGAGCCAGAAGCCGATGGTGAAGGGATTGGTGATCAGTGTGGCGCCGGCGGCCACCGGGATGTTGCCCCGCCACCAGACGCAATGTGCAGCGGCCACCAGAATCTGCGCCACCGGCAGGGCAAAGGCCCAGAACAGGCCGATGGCCACGCCGCGCGCCACGGCCTCGTGCTGCAGGTGCCACAGCCCCGGTTCCTGCAAGTGGTGCGACACCGGCTTGAGCCAGGGGTGGGCGGCCAGCGTTTCGCGGCTCACGCCCTGGGTGAAGCGATCACTCCAGTGGGCCCGCGGTTTTTTGCCGGCGGCGGGTGGGCGGGCAGGTTTTCGCTGTGTCATGGACGTGGCGCAGTGGAGGGCGGGCGCCGGGAATCGTCAGGGGTCATGGATAAAGGTCGGGGACGCAAAGGTGGCGTCAGGTCAGGAAAATGACGGCCGCGATGGCCAGCACACCCAGGCCGAGATTCACGCTGGCCAGCCGGGCGATCTGCCCAACGCGCTTGCCGCCTTCCGGCCAGTCGGCGGCGGCCACCGCGAGCTTGAGCCGCCGGAAGGGGCCAAAAAACAGGTGGCCGAACAGCGCGAACATCACCAGGCCGATGCCGAACATCAGGTGCCAGCCGACGGGCGCGTTTTTCATGCCCACGGCCATCAGCATGGCCAGGCCGGTCAGCAGCAGCAGGGCGATGGACAGCCAGACCCATTTGAAGAAGTTCTGCAGCACGCCGGCAATCAGCGGCAGGCGCTGGGGCGGCGCCAGTTGCGCCGTGGCGGCCGGGCGCAGCGCAAACAGCATGAAGCTGATGCCGCCGAGCCACACGATGGCGGCGGCGATGTGCAGAAATTTCATCAGGGCGGGCATGGAGATCCTTCGGGGGTGAGCTGCAAATCGGCTGTCAGTGCAGCCAGGAGGGGCAAGGCTGCGACAGGTGCCGTGGGCCATTGCGCAATTGTCGCCTGCAAAACCCGCGCCACCCATGATGCGGCCTGGCGGCCCGGGCCATCACCTCAGCATCGAGCAGGGGAATTTTGGGAGCGGGCGGGTTTCTACGTATAATCAAGGGCTTTGCTAATAAGCGGCCGTGAACCGCCCCCGTAATTTGTGGTGACCAAAATGACAGATGCGGCGGCGGATCGGGAAGCGAGAGCTTCTGGCCATAGAGTTGAGACGGAACAGGACGATTTCAAGACGCTGACACGCGACGAAGCGCAGCAGTTTCGAAAGAACCATCCCCAGGTCTCGCTCTGGCATGTGTTGGCGGGTCAGGCGGTGGCAGGTGTCCTTGTGGCCTTGCTGGCATGGATGCTGACCGGACGGCCGAGTGCCGGCTGGTCCGCGCTTTACGGCTCGCTGGCGGTGGTGATTCCTGCAGCGCTTTTTGCGCGCGGTTTGACCGGCAAGGTTTGGTCGATGAATCCGGGCACGGCTGTGGCCGGATTCTTTTTGTGGGAAATGGTCAAGGTCGCCTTGACGCTGGCAATGCTTTTTGCGGCGCCAAGGCTGGTTTCGATGCTGAGCT
Organism: Polaromonas sp.; assembly: GCA_013824015.1. Lineage (GTDB taxonomy): Bacteria > Pseudomonadota > Gammaproteobacteria > Burkholderiales > Burkholderiaceae_C > Polaromonas. Next base: position 45,026 of record PNNC01000205.1, on the reverse strand, counting down.
GGCCGATCATGTTGGTCGGCCTGGTGGTGACAATGAAAGTGTCCTGGTTCGCGCTGTTTTTGGCGGCCAGGCATAAAAAACTTTGAGGCGAGCAATAAATGGCTGCTGAGAACGCTGCAGGACAGGGAGGCCAGACGGCCGGTGAATACATCGTTCACCATCTGACGCATTGGCGCAACAAGGAACTGGTCGGCCCGTTTGACCTGACGGTTGTCAACCTGGATTCCGCCCTTTTCAGCATTTTGCTCGGTATCGTGGGCTGCTTCTTCCTGTGGAAGGCGGCACGCAAGGCCACTTCCGGCGTTCCCGGGCGTTTCCAGGCGGCTGTCGAGCTGCTGGTGGAAATGGTCGATTCGCAGGCCAAGGGCATTGTCCACAATGCCGAGAGCCGCAAGCTGGTGGCCCCGCTGGCGCTGACCGTGTTTGTCTGGATTTTCCTGCTGAACGCGATGGATTTGTTGCCGGTCGATCTGATTCCGGTGCTCTGGGCCTGGGGTTACGGTGCCGCCGGCCTGGATCCGCACCACGCCTACATGCGCTCCGTGCCCACCGCCGACCTGTCGGTCACGATGGGCCTGTCGCTGGGCGTGCTGCTGACCTGCCTGGCCTACAACGTCAAGATCAAGGGCCTGGGCGGCTGGATCCACGAGCTGTTCACCGCACCTTTTGGCAACCATTGGGCGCTTTATCCCTTCAACTTCCTGATGCAGGTCATCGAGTTCGTGGCCAAGACGGTCTCGCACGGCATGCGACTGTTCGGCAACATGTATGCCGGCGAGCTGATTTTCCTGCTGATCGCGCTGATGGGCGGCGCCTGGTCCCTCTCTGCAACCGGTATTGGCCTGGCGATCGGCCACATCATTGCAGGCTCGGCCTGGGCGATCTTCCACATCCTGATCATCACGCTGCAGGCTTTTGTGTTCATGATGCTGACGCTGGTGTACATCGGCCAGGCCCACGATCACCATTGAGTTTTCCGTTTTCTGTTTCTTTTCTTTTTCTCTCGCAACCAAGTCCTAAGGAGTCATCATGGAAGTTATTAGTTTTGTCGCTCTGGCCGCCGGCCTCATCATCGGCCTCGGCGCAGTTGGCGCCTGTATCGGCATCGGCATCATGGGCAGCAAATACCTCGAAGCCGCTGCACGCCAGCCTGAGCTGATGGGTGAACTGCAAACCAAGATGTTCCTGCTCGCCGGCCTGATCGACGCGGCTTTCATTATCGGTACCGGTATTGCCCTGTGGTTCGCCACGGCCAACCCGTTCCTGGCGCAAATCGCCAACCTGCCCAAGTAAGCCTTCATCTAATTCAAAAAATGTCATTCCTTCGGGCTGGCTTCTGGCCGGGCCCTTGGGGAAAGGATGAACAGTGAGCATTACAGGTACCCTAATAATCCAGTTGATCGTGTTCCTGATTCTGGTCGGGTTCACGATGAAGTTTGTGTGGCCACCCATCACGGCTGCCCTGGACGAGCGCGCCCGCAAGATCGCCGACGGCCTGGCCGCCGCTGACAAGGCCAAATCCGAACTCTCCGTTGCCAACAAGCGCGTGGAAGAGGAACTGGCCAAGTCGCGCAACGAGTCCGCAGTGCGTCTGGCTGAAGCCGAACGCCGTGCCCAGGCCATGATCGAGGAAGCCAAGGCCAGGGCCACCGAAGAAGGCGGCAAGATCATTGCCGCCGCCAGGGTGGAAGCCGAGCAGCAGACCGTCAAGGCCCGTGAAGCGCTGCGCGAGCAGGTTGCCGCGCTGGCCGTCAAGGGTGCTGAGCAGATTCTGCGCAAGGAAGTCAATGCCGGTGTGCATGCTGACTTGCTGGGCCGCCTGAAGACTGAACTTTGACTTTGACTGAAACCTTCAAGCGAGCATCACTATGGCCGAACTAGCCACCATTGCCCGTCCTTACGCTGAAGCGCTGTTCAAGACCGCCGGTGGCGATCTTGACGGCACCGCAGCCTGGCTCGACGAGCTGGCCGCGATTGCTTCCAATGTGCAACTGCAGCAGTACGCGGGCAATCCCAGCGTGACTTCGGCGCAGACGTTTGAAGTGATTTCCGGCGTTGCCAAAAGCAAGCTGCCCGAGGCCGCCAGGAATTTCCTGCGCGCAGTCATCGACAACGGGCGCATCAGTGTCCTGCCGGAAATTGCCAGCCAGTTCCGGGTGCTGAAAAATGCGAACAGCGGTTCGTCCGATGCCACCGTCTACAGCGCCTTTGCGCTGGACGCTGCGGCGCTGGCCGATCTGGCTGTAACGCTGGAAAAACGCTTCGGCCGCAAGCTCAACCTCAAGGTCGAGCTGCAGCCTGAACTGATAGGCGGCGTACGTGTCGTGGTGGGTGACGAGGTGCTGGACACCTCGATCAAAGCCCGTTTAGAGCAAATGAAAGTGGCACTGATTTCCTGATCTGCCGAGTGCAAGTCCTGAAGTTTTAGCCCATAACCGAAGAAAGAAGGAAAGAGTCATGCAACTCAATCCCGCAGAAATTTCTGAACTGATCAAGAGCCGCATCGAGGGCCTGACGGCCAGCAGCGACATCCGCAACCAGGGTACCGTCGTGTCAGTGACCGACGGTATCGTGCGTATCCACGGCCTGTCCGATGTGATGCAGGGCGAGATGCTTGAATTCCCGACCACCGCCGACGGCACGCCGACTTACGGCCTGGCACTGAACCTGGAGCGCGATTCCGTCGGCTCCGTGATTCTGGGCGAGTACGAACACATCGCCGAAGGCGACACCGTCAAGTGCACCGGCCGCATTCTGGAAGTGCCGGTCGGCCCCGAGCTGCTGGGCCGCGTGGTCAATGCGCTGGGCCAGCCGATCGACGGCAAGGGTCCGATCAACGCCAAGATGACTGACGTGATCGAAAAGGTCGCGCCAGGCGTGATCGCGCGCAAATCGGTGGACCAGCCGCTGCAGACCGGCCTGAAGTCGATCGACTCCATGGTGCCCGTCGGCCGCGGCCAGCGCGAGCTGATCATCGGTGACCGCCAGACCGGTAAAACGGCTGTGGCGATCGACGCCATCATCAACCAGAAGGGCAAGGGCGTGTCCTGCGTCTACGTCGCGATCGGCCAGAAAGCCTCGTCGATCAAGAACGTGGTGCGTTCGCTGGAACAAGCCGGCGCCATGGATTACACGATTGTGGTGGCCGCCTCGGCTTCCGAATCGGCCGCCATGCAGTATGTCAGCGCCTACTCCGGCTGCACCATGGGTGAGTACTTCCGCGATCGCGGCGAGGACGCACTGATTGTGTATGACGATTTGTCCAAGCAGGCGGTGGCCTACCGCCAGGTGTCGCTGCTGCTGCGCCGTCCACCAGGCCGCGAAGCCTATCCTGGCGACGTGTTCTATCTGCACAGCCGTTTGCTCGAGCGCGCAGCCCGCGTCAACGAAAAATACGTTGAAGATTTCACCAAGGGTGCGGTCAAGGGCAAGACCGGTTCGCTGACGGCGCTGCCGATCATCGAAACGCAGGCCGGCGACGTGTCCGCTTTTGTGCCGACCAACGTGATCTCGATCACCGACGGCCAGATTTTCCTGGAAACCAGCCTGTTCAACGCCGGTATCCGCCCCGCGATCAACGCCGGTATCTCGGTGTCCCGCGTCGGTGGCGCTGCCCAGACCAAGCTGATCAAGAACCTGTCCGGCGGTATCCGTACCGACCTGGCCCAGTACCGTGAACTGGCTGCGTTCGCGCAGTTCGCTTCCGATCTGGACGAGGCCACCCGCAAGCAGCTGGACCGTGGTGCCCGCGTGACCGAACTGCTCAAGCAGGCCCAGTACTCGCCGCTGTCGATTTCCAACATGGCCGCCACGCTGTTCGCAGTGAACAAGGGCTTCATGGACGATATCGATGTCAAGAAGGTTCTGGCCTTCGAGTCCGGCCTGCACAGCTACCTCAAGGACAAGCACGCTGCGCTGATGGCCAAGCTGGAAGCCAACAAGGCCATGGACAAGGACGCCGAGGCGGAACTGAACACGGCTGTGGGCGATTTCAAGAAGTCGTTTGCCTGATTCATACCTGAAGACATCAAAGCTGAACGCTTAGAAACCATTTAGGAAGCAATATGGCGGCAGGAAAAGAGATACGCGGCAAGATCAAATCGGTGGAAAACACCAAGAAGATCACCAAAGCCATGGAAATGGTGGCGGCCTCCAAGATGCGCAAGGCGCAGGAACGGATGCGTGCCGCCCGTCCTTACAGCGACAAGATCCGCAACATCGCGGCCAACCTGTCCCAGGCCAACCCCGAGTACACCCACGCGTTCATGGAGTCCAACGACACCAAAACGACGGGTTTCATCGTGGTCACGACCGACAAGGGCCTGTGCGGCGGACTCAATACCAATGTGCTGCGTGCCGTGACGGCCAAGCTCAAGGAACTGCAGGCCGCCGGGGAAGATGCGCAGGCGGTGGCGATCGGCAACAAGGGTTTGAGCTTTCTCAACCGGGTGGGCGCCAAGGTCATCTCGCACGTCACGCAACTGGGCGACAAGCCGCACCTGGACAAGCTGATCGGCCCCGTCAAGGTGCTGCTCGATGCGTACAGCGAAGGCAAGATCAAGACGGTTTACCTGTGCTACACCAAGTTCATCAACACCATGCGCCAGGAGCCAGTGGTCGAGCAACTGCTGCCGCTGACCGCCGAAAGCATGCAGGCCGACAAGGACCAGCACGGCTGGGACTACATCTACGAGCCTGATGCGCAGACCGTGATTGACGACCTGTTGCTGCGTTATGTCGAGGCGCTGGTTTACCAGGCTGTGGCCGAAAACATGGCTTCCGAGCAGTCGGCGCGCATGGTGGCCATGAAGGCCGCCACGGACAACGCCGGCAGCGTGATTGGCGAACTCAAGCTGGTTTACAACAAGACGCGTCAAGCGGCGATCACGAAAGAACTTTCGGAAATCGTTGCCGGTGCCGCAGCGGTTTAAACCGCGATTCAAGATTTAAAGAACGGAAAAGGATCCAGTCATGGCTCAAGCTCAAGGCAAGATTGTTCAGTGTATCGGCGCGGTGGTGGACGTTGAATTCGCGCGCGACCAGATGCCCAAGATTTACGACGCGCTCAAGATGGAAGGCTCCGCGCTGACCCTCGAAGTGCAGCAGCAGCTCGGCGACGGCATTGTGCGTACCATCGCGCTGGGCACCTCCGACGGCCTGCGCCGCGGCAACATGGTGTACAACACCGGCGCCAACATCACGGTTCCGGTCGGCAAGGCCACCCTGGGCCGCATCATGGACGTGCTGGGTGCGCCGATTGACGAGCGCGGCCCGGTCGACCAGACCCTGACCGCCCCGATTCACCGCAAGGCGCCAGCCTACGACGAACTCTCGCCATCGCAGGAACTGCTGGAAACCGGCATCAAGGTGATCGACCTGGTGTGCCCGTTCGCCAAAGGCGGCAAGGTGGGCCTGTTCGGCGGCGCCGGCGTCGGCAAGACCGTGAACATGATGGAGCTGATCAACAACATCGCCAAGGCGCACTCGGGTCTGTCCGTGTTTGCCGGTGTCGGTGAACGTACCCGCGAAGGCAATGACTTCTACCACGAGATGGCCGATTCCGGCGTGGTGAACCTCGAGAACCTCGGCGAGTCCAAGGTCGCGATGGTTTACGGCCAGATGAACGAGCCCCCAGGCAACCGTCTGCGCGTGGCACTGACCGGCCTGACGATTGCCGAGTCCTTCCGTGACGAAGGCCGCGACGTGTTGTTCTTCGTGGACAACATCTACCGCTACACGCTGGCCGGCACCGAAGTGTCCGCGCTGCTGGGCCGCATGCCTTCCGCCGTGGGTTACCAGCCGACGCTGGCCGAAGAGATGGGCCGCCTGCAGGAACGTATCACTTCCACCAAGGTTGGCTCCATCACGTCGATCCAGGCCGTTTACGTGCCTGCCGATGACTTGACCGATCCCTCGCCTGCCACCACCTTTGCCCACCTGGACTCCACCGTGGTGCTGAGCCGTGACATCGCTTCGCTGGGTATCTACCCTGCGGTGGATCCGCTGGACTCGACCAGCCGCCAGCTGTCGCCTGCGGTGGTCGGTGAAGACCACTACAACACGGCCCGCGCCGTGCAGGGTACGCTGCAGCGCTACAAGGAACTGCGCGACATCATCGCGATTCTGGGCATGGACGAACTGGCGCCGGAAGACAAGCTGGCCGTGGCCCGCGCCCGCAAGATCCAGCGTTTCCTGAGCCAGCCTTTCCACGTGGCCGAGGTGTTCACCGGTTCCCCCGGCAAATACGTCAGCCTGGCGGAAACCATCCGCGGCTTCAAGATGATTGTGGCTGGCGAGTGTGATCACCTGCCGGAGCAGGCCTTCTACATGGTCGGCACGATCGACGAAGCCTTCGAGAAGGCCAAGAAGGTCTAAGTCATGGACACCACACACACCATCCACGTCGATGTTGTCAGTGCCGAGGAGTCCATCTTCTCCGGCGAGGCCAAGTTCGTGGCTTTGCCGGGCGAGGCGGGCGAGCTGGGGATCTACCCGCGCCACACCCCGCTGATCACCCGCATCAAGCCCGGTGCGGTGCGGATTGAGAAGGCCGATGGCACGGAAGAGTTTGTCTTCGTGGCCGGTGGCCTGCTGGAAGTCCAGCCGAATTGTGTGACGGTGCTCAGCGACACCGCCATCCGCGGCAAGGACCTCGACGAGGCCAAGGCCAGCGAGGCCAAGGCCGCTGCCGAAGAAGCCCTGAAAAATGCCAAGAGCGATATCGACATCGCGATGGCCCAGTCCGAGCTGGCCGTGATGGCCGCCCAGATCGCCGCGCTGCGCAAGTACCGCCAGAAAAAATAAGGCGCAACGCCGCCCGACAAAGCCCCTGCCGCAAGCCAGGGGCTTTTTTCATGGGCGTCCGGCCAGCCGCGCGGCTCCCGTCGCTGTCGGTCGCTGCTGACACGCTGAAGGCCGGCCGGCGTGATGCCGGAACACGCGCGCGGCGCTACGATGGATGCATGATTCGACGTTCCGGTCCTGCCGCATGAAGCGGTCGCCAACAGGCGAAGCTGCGGCGGTTCCGGCCCAGCTTGCCAGTGCCGCCGGCGTGAAGAAGGCCTTGATGGGCTGGTTCACCACGCGCGGCTGGAAGCCTTTTGCGTTCCAGCGCGAAGTCTGGGCTGCGGTACAGCGCGGTGAATCCGGCCTGCTGCACGCCACCACCGGCGCAGGCAAAACCTATGCGGTGTGGCTGGCTGCCTTGCAAGCCTTCGCCCCTGCGCGCCCGTCGCGAACTGCAGCGACCGCGCCACCGCTGACGGTGTTGTGGCTGACACCGATGCGGGCGCTGGCCGCTGATACCGTGCGCGCGCTGCAGGCCCCGCTGGACGCGCTCAAGGCTGCGCAACCGGACACGGTGTCCTGGACGGTGGGTGCACGCAGCGGCGACACCGCCAGCAGCGAGCGCAGCGCCCAGGCGCGTCGCCTGCCGTCGGTGCTGGTGACCACACCCGAAAGCCTGTCGGTGTTGCTGTCGCGCGCCGACGCCAAAGAGGTGCTGGGGACGGTCAGGATGGTGGTGGTCGATGAATGGCATGAACTGCTGGGCAACAAGCGCGGCGTGCAGGTGCAGCTCGCGCTGGCGCGCTTGAAAACCTGGCACGCGGCCACCGGGGAGAAAGCGCTCTCAATCTGGGGCATGTCGGCCACGCTGGGGAACCTGGAAGAGGCCATGCACACGCTGCTTGGCCACCCGGGCGGCACGCTGGTGCAGGGCCAGGTGCCGAAAAAACTCGTCATCGATTCCCTGCTGCCCGCGAGCAGCGAGCGATTCCCCTGGGGTGGGCATTTGGGCCTGACCATGCTGCCGCAGGTCATTGAGGAGATCGCCCACAGCAGCACCACGCTGGTGTTCACCAACACGCGCTCGCAATCGGAAATCTGGTACCAGGCCTTGCTGGCGGCCAAACCCGAGTGGGCCGGCCTGATTGCGTTGCACCATGGTTCGCTGGACCGCGGCGTGCGCGAGTGGGTGGAACTGGGCCTCAAAAACGGCGAGCTGCGCGCGGTGGTGTGTACTTCCAGCCTCGATCTCGGGGTGGACTTTTTGCCGGTAGAACGTGTGTTGCAGATCGGCTCTCCCAAGGGCGTGGCGCGCCTGCTGCAGCGCGCCGGGCGCTCCGGTCATGCGCCGGGGCGGCCGTCGCGCCTGACGCTGGTGCCGACCCACAGCATCGAGATGGTGGAGGGCGCCGCCGCGCGCGCCGCGATCACGGCCGGTCACATTGAGGCGCGCAGCTCGCCCGAGCAACCGCTGGATGTGCTGGTGCAGCACCTGGTGACGGTGGCGCTGGGCGGGGGTTTTGCGCCCGATGCGCTGTATGCCGAAGTGTGCGGCACCGCCGCCTATGCGCGGCTGTCGCGCGAGACCTGGGACTGGTGCCTGTCCTTTGTGCGCCAGGGTGGGCCCTCGCTGGCGGCCTATCCCGATTACCGCCGCGCCGTCCCCGATGAGCAGGGCATCTGGCGTGTGCCCGATGCGCGCCTGGCACGCCGCCATCGCATGAACATCGGCACCATCGTCAGTGATGCAAGCATGACGGTGCAGTACCTGGGCGGCGCGCGTATCGGCAGCGTGGAAGAAAGTTTTGCCGCGCGTTTGAAACCCGGCGACTGCTTTCTGTTCGGCGGCCGCCTGCTGGAGCTGGTGCGCATCCGCGAGATGACCGCCTGGGTGCGCCGCGCCACCGGCAAGCGCCACGCGGTGCCGCGCTGGAACGGCGGGCGCATGCCGCTGTCGACCACACTGGCCGATGCGGTGGTGCAGCAGCTGGCGCTGGCCGGCGAAGGCCGTTACGACACCCCGGAGCTGCAGCGGGTACGGCCGCTGCTGGAGATCCAGCAGCAATGGTCGGCGCTGCCGACGCCCGAGACCCTGCTGGCCGAGGTGCTCAAGACCCGCGAGGGCTGGCATTTGTTTCTTTACCCGTTCGCCGGACGCCATGTGCACCTGGGCCTGGCCAGCCTGATCGCCTGGCGGGTGGCGCAACAGGCACCGCGTACGTTTTCGATCGCGGTCAACGACTACGGCTTTGAACTGCTCTGTGCGCAGGAGGTGGACTGGCCCACCCTGCTGCCGCAGCTGCTGCAGGTCGGACATGATGCCGAAGCGCGCGATGCGATGGCGCAGGGCGAGGTCGAGGAAGGCCGGCGCGCTGCGCTGCTCCACGAGGTGCTGCAAAGTCTCAACGCCAGCGAACTCGCGCAGCGCCGCTTCCGCGAAATTGCCCGCGTGTCCGGTCTGATCTTCCAGGGCTACCCCGGCGAAAACCGCAGCAACAAGCAGTTGCAGGCCTCGTCGTCGCTGTTCTGGGAAGTCTTCCGCAAGTACGACCCGGCCAACAAGCTGCTGCTGCAGGCCGAGCAGGAGTTGCTCGCGCAGGAGCTCGAAATCGGCCGCTTGCGTAGCAGTTTGGCGCGCATGAACCGCCAGCGCCTGGTGGTGAAGGAATTGCCACGACCGACGCCGTTTGCCTTTCCGCTGATGGTCGAGCGCTTCCGCGAACAGTTGTCCAACGAAAGTGTGGCCGACCGGATCGCCCGCATCGTCCAGCAACTGGAACAAGCCGCCGGACAGCCAGCGGGCGGAACCGCACCGTCGCAGGATGCGGACCGGGTGCGCGCGACCCTGGCCTTCGGCCAGGAGCGCGCTGCAGGCGTTTCGAAATCGTCCAGCGGCAAACGCCCATCGCGGCGCAAGCCCTCCCGACCGCTGCCGCCGCTGTGATGGACGTCTTGCCGATCCCCGCGCCGCCGCTGGCCGTCCCTTACGCCGGTGAGACCGTCTGGCTGCTGCCCGAGCGCGCCTTGTGGTGGCCGGCGCAGCGTGTGTTGTGGATCGCCGACCTGCACCTGGGCAAAGCCGCCAGCTACCGCGCCCTCGGCCAGCCGGTGCCCGGCGGCACCACCCGCGAGAACCTCGCGCGTATCAGCGCCCTGGTGCGGCATTACCAGCCGGCGCAACTGGTGTTTCTCGGGGATTTTTTACATGCGGCCCAGGCGCGCACCGCGTCGGTTCTCGCTGCACTGGCGGGTTGGCGTGACCTGCACCCCGCGCTGGACTGCACGCTGGTGCGCGGCAACCACGACAGCCGCGCCGGCGATCCACCGGCCTCGCTGGGCATTCGTGTGGTCGACGAGCCCTGGTTGATCGGCCCGTTTGCCGCCTGCCACCATCCGCAGCCACATGCCAGCCACAGCGTGATCGCCGGGCATCTGCACCCGGCGCTGTCGCTGCGCGGACGCGGCCACGAGCGTTTGCGTCTGCCGTGTTTCTGCCTGGAGCCGGGCCTGGCCATTCTGCCGGCCTTTGGCGAGTTCACCGGCGGTTGGCTGCTGCCGCCGCAACCCGGGCGGCGCCTGTACCCGGTGGGGGGGCAGGCGGTCTGGCAGTTGCCGGAAACCTGAATTTAGAAGAGAAATCGGCCGTCAGCCCATGTCTGCAAAGGCCGGATAGCTATCAAATATGTAGCGCTGAAGGTGCGGCCTTATTGCAGCACCGGTGAATCCGGCAGTTCGTTGGGGTTGCCCTTGCCGGCATCTGCGACCGCAAAGTGGGTCATCAGCAGGGCCGACGTTTCTTCCAGCGCCTGGGTCAGCCCGTCTTCGTAACGTTTTTCCCGGAAAGCCTCGGCCATGCGCACCACCATCGCCTGCCACTGCACATCGTCGACATGGCGCGCCAGGCCGCGGTCCGCCACGATCTCGATCGCGTGGTCGGCCAGCAGCAGGTAGATCAGCACGCCGTTGTTGTGTTCGGTGTCCCAGACCCGCAGCTTGCCAAACATGGTGAGCGCTCGCTCTCGCGCGGGTGCGCCGCGCCACAGGTAGCTCAGTGGCAGGCCGGCTTCGACGCAGATGCGGATCTCGCCGCTGTGGCGTTGCTCACTGGCGGCCACGCGCCGCTGCAGGCGCTCCAGCATGTCCGCCGGGATGGCGCGGCGCGTGTCGTCCTCATCCAGCCACAGGTGTTTGATGGCGCGTGAAAGCGAGGTCCAGAGTGTCATGCCGTCACCATCCCCCCGACGCGCCGCCGCCGCCAAAATTGCCGCCACCGCCGCTGCTGAAACCGCCGCCACCCCCTCCCCAGCCGCCGCCGGAGGACCCGCCACCCCAGCCGCCGCCACCGCCCCAGCCACTGGCGCCACGGCCGCGACCGGCAGGCGCCAGGCTGGCGATCAAGGCGAACAGCATGCCGGCCAGCGCCGCCAGGCCGCCGATCACCAGGCTGGCCGTGAAAATCCAGGCCACCACACCGACGGCGCCGCCGGTGGCCACCGCGCCGAACTTGCGGCCCAGCATGCCTGACAGCAGGCGCCCGCCGATGGGCACGGCAAAAAACAGGAAGACGGCGAGGTCGGTCCATTGAAAACCCGGATCGCTGCGGCCGGCGCTGCCTTCGGCTTCCGGCAGCGGCAGGTTGTCGCCGCTGATACGCGCGATCAGCTGGTCGGCAGCGGCGTTGAGGCCGCCAGCGAAGTCGTTCTCGCGAAACCGGGGCGTGATGGCGCGGTCGATGATCTGCCGCGCCGCCAGATCCGGCACCGCACCTTCGAGCGCCTTGGCCGGGGCGATGCGCACCTTGCGGTCGTTTTTGGCGACCACCAGCAGCAAGCCGTCGCCGACGTCCTTGCGGCCTATCTTCCAGAGGTCGCCGACGCGCTGCGTGTAGTCGAAGATATCTTCCGGCTGGGTGGTCGGCACCATCAGCACAACAATTTGTGAACCTTTGGTTTTTTCAAAGGCTTCGAGTTTGGCCTCCAGCGCCTGCTTTTGTGCCGGGTCCAGCGTGCCGGTGCTGTCGATCACCCGCGCCGTCAGCGCCGGGATAGTCTGCAGGTCCTGCGCCTGCGCGCCAGCGGCCCACAGGCCCGGCAGCAGCAGCAGCGCCGCCAGCATGCGGGTCATGGACGCTTGCAGCATCAAACCGGCGCCTGCTTTATTTCTTCTCGAAATTGACGGCCGGTGGCGTGCTGATCTGCGCTTCGTTCTGCACGCTGAAGGTCGGCTTGACCTGGTAGCCGAAGACCATGGCCGTCAGGTTGCTGGGAAAGCTGCGTGCCAGCACGTTGTAGGCCTGAACCGCCTGGATGTAGCGGTTGCGCGCCACGGCGATGCGGTTCTCCGTGCCCTCGAGTTGTACCCGCAGGTCCTGGAAGCCCTGGTTGGCCTTCAGGTTGGGGTAATTTTCGGTCACCACCAGAAGGCGTGACAGGGCCGAACTCAGTTCACCCTGGGCCGCCTGGAATTTGGCGAAGGCTTCGGGGTTGTTCAGGGTTTCCGGACTCACCTGCATGGAGGTGGCCTTGGCGCGGGCCTCGACCACGCGGGTCAGGGTGTCCTGCTCGAAGGCGGCCTCACCCTTGACGGTGGCCACGATGTTGGGCACCAGATCGGCGCGCCGCTGGTACTGGTTGAGCACCTCGGACCAGGCCGACTTGGTCTGCTCGTCCAGGCTCTGGAAATCGTTGTAGCCGCAGCCGGTCAGCAACACGGCCAGCATGGCGGTAAAGAACCCGTTCAGAAAACGCAATTTCATGGCAAGCCTCCAAAAAGCAAGCTGCAACACTACCATAGTCATATGCCGCTGAACGTCATCCAATCCCCCATGTTCGCCAGCCCGCTGCAGGCCCTGCAGTCGGCGCTGCGTCCGGCGCTGGCGCCGGCCGGCGCCAGGCCCGGGCTGCTGATCGCCGGCGCGACCGGCGCGCTCGGCAGCGAGGTGTTGCGCCGGCTCGCGGGCAGCGGGCGTTTCGCGCAGGCCCAGGTGCTGACACGCGAACCGATGAGCACCGCGCTGGCGCAGGTGGCGATTGTGCCGGCCGGCGGCGCCGACATCGCCGCATGGCCCTTGAGCCCGGCGCCGGTGCATACCGGCGTGGTGATGTTCGAGCCGCCCCGGCTGTACCACGACCGCGAACGCGCGCTCTGGACGCCCGAGCCGGCACAGCTGCTGGCGCTGGCGCTGTGGCTCCGGCGCTGCGGTGCATTGACCCTGGTGGTGGTCCTGCCGCACGCCCAGGGCAGCCTGCCGCAGGCGCTGCGCCAGGGGCTGGCCAACATCGACGAACAGGCGGTGGCGGCGCTCGGGTTCGAGCGCGTGTTGCTGGTGCGCTCGGCGCAGAAGCCGCGTCCGCAGGCAGGGCGACCGCTGCTGGAAAAACTGGCGGCCTGGATGCTTTCCACGCTGGCCTACATGATCCCGACCTCGGCGCTGCCGGTGCGGCCGGCGCGGCTGGCCGAGTTCGTGGACGCGGCGCTGCGGGTGCTGCCGGCCGGCACCCATGTGGCCGCGCCCGAGCTGTTGTGGCAGGCCGGGCAGGCGGGCGACATGCAGGGCGTCATCAAGGCGTGGCTTAATACGGACGCATCCAAAGCAGCCATCAGCACGTATTCCAGCGAATGAACCCATGCGAGCACCCAAAGTTCCACCGCCCGGCAGCGGCAACGCCGACGACATCGAAACAGCCTTCTACGAAGCGCTGCAGACCGGCGACATCGACAAACTCATGGCCTGCTGGGCCGACGAGGACGACATCGTCTGCGTGCATCCCGGCGGGCCGCGCCTGCTGGGGCCAGGGTCGATACGCGCGGCGTTTGACGCCATGTTCGCCCACGGCACGATACGCGCGGTGGCCGAAAAAGTCCGCAAGGTCGAAACCATGAGCGCCAGCGTGCACAGCGTGCTCGAGCGCATCGAGGTCCTGACCGAGGAAGGTCCGCGCCATGCCTGGGTGATCGCCACCAACGTTTACCACAAGACCGCCGAGGGCTGGCGCATGGTCGCCCACCACACCAGCCCCGGCACGCCGCGGGAAATGCAGGAAGTCTCGGACAGCCCACAGGTGCTGCACTGAACGCGCCGGCCGTACCCGCCACCCTGGCCTACCAGGCCCCGTGGTGGCTGCCCGGCGGCAATCTGCAGACGATTTATGCAGCGCTGCGCTCGCAGCGTTACCTGGCCGAGGCGCCGAGCTTCCGGCGCGAGCGCTGGGTCACGCCCGACGATGATTTTGTCGATGTCGACTTTGCGCAGCATGCCAGCGGCGCGGCTGCGCCGCTGCTGGTTGTTTTTCACGGGCTGGAAGGCTCGTCGGCCAGCCACTATGCCGAGGCCTTTGCCGATGTCGCGCGCGTGCGCGGCTGGGCTTGCGCCGTGCCGCATTTTCGTGGCTGTTCGGGTGAGCTCAATCACGCGCCGCGCGCCTACCACTCGGGCGACTTCGAGGAGATCGACTGGATCCTGCGGCGCTTCCAGCGTGGCCATGCCGGGCCGGTTTTCGCCGTGGGCATTTCGCTGGGCGGCAATGCGCTGATGCGCTGGGCCGGTGAGTTCGGCAACGCGGCCACGGGCGTGGTTCGCGCAGTGGCCTCGGTTTGCTCACCACTGGACCTGGCGGCCAGCGGCCACGCCATCGGCCAGGGCTTCAACCGCCTGGTCTACACCCGCATGTTTCTCAATTCCATGGTGCCCAAGGCCCTGAAAAAACTCGAACAGCACCCCGGACTGTTCAGCGCCGAGGCGTTGCGGGCGGCGCGCGACCTGTATGCCTTCGACAATGTGGTCACCGCGCCGCTGCATGGCTTCAGGAACACCGAAGATTACTGGGCGCGCGCTTCGGCCAAGCCGCACATGCGGCGCATTGTGGTGCCGGCGCTGGCGCTCAATGCGCTCAACGATCCGTTTGTACCGGCGGCCAGCCTGCCGCAGGCCGTCGACGTCAGCGCGGCCGTGACCCTGTGGCAGCCGCGCCAGGGCGGCCATGTCGGCTTCCCGTCAGCGCCCTTTCCGGGCCATGTGCGTGCCATGCCCGAGGCGGTCTGCGGGTTTTTCGCGGCGCAACTCTGACGCGGGCAGAATCAGGCCATGGATCAGATTGTTCGACAGGCGATTGCCAAATGGCCCAACGTGCCCGACTGCTACGGCTGGCTGGGTCTGGACGCACGCGGCAACTGGTATATGCGCGACGACCAGGCGCAGGCCGCCGGCCCGTTTGCAGGCGGTGTTGCGGCCGCCAAGGGCTCACTTCTCAAACATGACAAGCTGATCGATTTCATCGCCCGCAACTATGAAAGCGACAAGGCCGGCCGCTGGTTTTTCCAGAATGGCCCGCAGCGGGTGTATGTGGAGCTGGAAGCAACGCCGCTGGTGTGGCGTATCGGCAGTTCCCCGGACTTTGCGGTGACTTCGCACACCGGCGAGGCGGCGCGGGTGCAGCGCTGCGTCCTTGATGAACATGGCCGGGTCTACCTGGACACGCATCTGGGGTTTGGACTGGTGCACACCCAGGACATGCTGCAGGCGGCCGAGGCCATCGAGCAGGGCCTGTGGGTGCCGCAGGACGTCGCGACGCGGGACTTGCCGCAACGTTTTGCCTATGTGCGCAGCCCCGCAGCCGCCCAGCAGCCGAAGGCCTGATGCTATCAAATCAGTAGCTGACGGCGCTTGTCCGGCATGGGCTGAAGGCCTTTGGGGGCATGCAACAAAAAAGCCGGTCAGTGACCGGCTTTTTGCATGGGGCGAGCCCGGTGTTATTTGACCGTGCTGACCATGTACTGCACAACGGCCTTGATGTCGGCATCCGAGCCGGTCGAGCCGCCGCGTGGCGGCATCGCGCCCTTGCCCTTGATGACGCTGGCGGTCAGGGCATCGACGCCCAGGGCGACGCGAGGTGCCCAGGCCGCCTTGTCACCGAGCTTGGGTGCGCCGGCAACGCCGGCCACGTGGCAGGCTGCGCAGGCCTGGGTGTACAGGGCCGGAACGGCGCCGGCGGCAGTGGCCGGTGCAGCGGCAGGCGCTGCGGCGGTCTTGTTGGCGGCGGCCACGGCGGCCATCACATCGGCAGAAGGCGCGGCAGCAGCGGGTGCGGCGCTGTCCGCGGCACCCGCCACGGCGGCGGCGCGCTGCGGCTCGGCAAACTTGGCGCCAGCGGCATTGGCCATGTGGGCCACAGCGCGGCCAATTTCGGCATCCTCGAAATCACCGCCACCTTGTGGACCCATGGCGCCCTTGCCCTTGAGTGCGGACGTGAGCAGGGCTTCATAACCGGTCTTGATGCGGGGTGCCCAGGCAGCGGCGTCGCCGAACTTGGGGGCACCGGCCACACCGGCGGTGTGGCAGGCAGCGCACTGCGCGGCATAAACTTCCGCGCCGGCTTTCAGTGGACGATTTGCGTCACGGATATCCACCATGCCGATTTTCTGGATGCGCTGGGCCACGGCTTTTTCCACGTCGGCAGCGCCGGCGGCCGGACGGTTGTCCGAGGCGACGTAATACACCAGCGCGATGATGGCGAAAATCGGGATGACGAAGGAGAAAAAGATCGCGGCCAGCAGTTGCTGGGGGGTCTTGATGGGGCCAGAGTGGTCTTCTTCGTGGGCCGTCGTTTGATCGTTTGCGCTCATGGCTTCCTCAAAAAGGCAGAAATCGGGTGACTAAAGCAACTCATATTCGACAACCTTTGATTATAGCTGCGGCCTCCCCCGAACCGGCAGCAGCTTCACCCGGCTGGTAGAATCCGTGACTTCCACAGGATCACCGCCCCCGCGGCCAGGTCCTGCGAACTCCCTGCAAACGGCAAAACCGGACAGGGTCGTCATTTCAGCGTTGCGGCTGTAGCTCAGTGGATAGAGTATTGGCCTCCGAAGCCAAGGGTCGTGGGTTCGATCCCCGCCAGCCGCACCAACGCCTCTTTCGCCACCACCAACACTTGCGACACATCGCCTGAAGGTCACCATGAACGAGGCAGACGCTCACGTCCCGGTATCCGGCCAGCTGGGTTTTGGCTTCGACGATGCGCCGGTAGCGCCGCCAACCACCCGTCTCCGCAAAACCAGAACCACTTCCGCCGCTGAACCCGTCACCGCGCTGGCGCCCGAGGCCATGGCGCGCCTGCTCGACAGCCATGCCGATTACCGGGTGCTGCGGCGTCTGCCTGTGGTCACGGAATTCGCGCACCAGCCCACGGGGCCGGTCACCCGGGTGCTGATCCTGGACACCGAAACCACGGGGCTCGATGCCTCGCGCGACCGCATCATGGAACTGGCCCTGCTGAGCGTCGATGTTGAAACCGCCACCGGCCTGCCGACTGGCCGGGTCGAGGTGTATGACGGGCTGGAAGACCCGGGCATGCCGATCCCGGCGGAGATCCAGGCGCTGACCGGCATCAACAACGACATGGTGCGCGGCCAGCGCATCGATGAAGAGCGGGTGGCCGCCATGCTGGGCAGCGCGGACCTGGTGCTGGCCCACAATGCCGGCTTTGACCGGCCCTTTGCCGAGGGCCGCCTGGCGCAGTTTGCGCAGCGTCCCTGGGCCTGTTCCTTTGCCGACCTCGACTGGAAAAAGGAAGGCCGCAGCTCGGCCAAGCTCACGCAACTGGCGATGGAGCTGGGCTGGTTTTACGATGCGCACCGCGCCGAAATGGATTGCCATGCCCTGCTGGCGGTGTTGACCAGCCCGCTGTCCTCGGGCCAGACCGGGCTGGCCTGCCTGCTGGCGGAGTCGGTCCGGCCGAGCTACCGCCTGCAGGCGACGGCAGCCCCCTTCGAGGCCAAGGACGTTCTCAAGGGCAGGGGCTATCGCTGGGACGGGACCGCGCGGGTGTGGCACACGCGGCTGGGGGACGAAGCCGGGCTGCAGGCCGAATGTGACTGGCTCAAGGCCGAGGTGTATGCCGGCCGTCCCGCGCAGGTTCAGGTCGAGGAACTCGATGCTGGCGTGCGTTATTCCTCGCGTCCCGGCAAGCGCAGCGCGCGGGCCCTCTAGGCGCGCGCGTCCGGGCCGCGCCGCCAGCTGATGCAGCGGTTGTTGGCCGGCATGGCGCGGTCGTCGATCAGCTCCAGGCCGGCTGCCGCCGCCAGTGCGTTGACCGCCTCAAAATCACGCAGGCCGCTGGCCGGGTTGCCGGCGCGCAGCGAGGCATCAAACTGCGCATTGCTGTCGCTGGTGAACTGCCCGCCGTAGTTGAAGGGGCCGTAGACGGTGAGCAGTCCGCCTGCCGGCATGCGCCGCCCGAGTTCGGCAAACAGCTGCTGCACCTGCGGCCAGCCCATGATGTGCAGGGTGTTGGCGCTGAAGACCGCGTCGAAAGGGATGTCCGGCCAGGGGCTGCGCATGTCCACTTCGACCGGCGGCGGCGTGTTGGCCAGGCCGGCTTCGTCCAGCCAGAGCCCGATGCCCGGCAGGTGGGCGGCGACGTCCGAGGCCTGCCAGTGCAGCCACGGCAGCGCGGCCGCAAAATACACCGCGTGCTGGCCGGTGCCGCTGCCGATTTCCAGCACCTCGCGGCGGTCGGCAAAACGCTCGCGCAGCACCTCCAGGATCGGTTCGCGGTTTCTGTCGGTGGCCGGGGCGTGGGGTTTGTCCATGCCTGATTGTCGGGGAAGCTGGCGATCCGGACCGGGGTCCCTGCAAAGGCCAAGGCGACCATGTATAAACAGGACAGGCCCTGAGCGCGACCGGTCGCGCGGCAAGCCCAACAAGGACGATATTCGATGAAACCCCTCAAAACCCTGCTCCTGGCCTGTGCCGCGCTGTGGCTGGCCGGCTGTTCCGTGTTTCCCATCAGTTCTGTCAAGCCTGGCATGTCGCGCGAAGAGGTGACGGCGGCCATGGGCGCGCCGACGGCCGTCGTCAATCTCCAGCAAGGCACCCGGCTGCAGTACTCGGGCCAGCCGGGCGGCCAGTACGCCTTCATGGTGGACCTTGATGCCGCGGGACGGGTGGCCAGCGTGCGGCAGGTGCTCACGGAAAAGGACTTTGAACGCATTGTTCCCGGCCAGTGGACCGAGGCCGATGTGCTGCGCGAGTTCGGCCGGCCGGCGCTGGTTGGGCGGGTGGCGTCCTGGAACGGCGACATCCTGACCTACCGCTGGTACGGCCTGCAGGACATGTTTTACTGGGTCTACCTCGATGGCGGCCGGGTCGTGCAAAAGGCCCACGCCGGCGTCGAGGAGCGGCCCAGCATGGTGGTCGACACCCCCTGAGCGGCGGGCGTCCTCAGGCTTTTTTCAGCGCCAGCGCCGTTTCATAGAGTTCATTGCGCGGCGCGCCGGTGATGTCGGCGGCGAGCTTGACGGCGGTCTTGAGTGGCAACTCCGCCAGCAGCAACTGCAACACCCGGTGGCCGTCGTCGGCGGCCTGCGCTTTTTCCGCCGGGTGCAGCACCAGCGCGAATTCGCCGCGGGTGCGCTGGCTGCCCGCCGCCAGCCAGGCGCTGAAGTCCTGCGCTGCCACCGTGGTGATTTCTTCAAACTGCTTGGTCAGTTCCCGGCCTATCGTGACCGGCCTGGCGCCCAACGGGACCATGGCGCGTGCCAGCGCCTCGATGCGGTGCGGCGCCTCGAGGATGACGACGGCCCGGGGGTCGGCCTGCAGCGCCAGCACGGCCTGCTCACGCTCGGCGGCTTTGGATGGCAAAAAACCGGCAAACACAAAACCCGAGTCGCCACCGATGCCGGCCACGCTCAGGGCCGCCGTCACGCTGCTGGCGCCCGGCAGCGGCAGGATGGCCAGTCCGGCCGCGCGCACCGCCGCCACCAGGCGCGCGCCGGGGTCGCTGACCGCCGGTGTGCCGGCGTCGCTGACATAAGCCACCCGTTCGCCGCGCTGCAGGCGTTCGATCACGCCGCCGGCCGCCTGCGCCTCGTTGTGCTCATGCACCGGCAGCAGCGGTTTGTCGATGCCGTACTGGCGCAGCATGGTCTGGGTGTGGCGGGTGTCCTCACAGGCGATCGCGTGCACCAGCTGCAGCACATGCAGGGCGCGCAGGCTGATGTCCGACAGGTTGCCGATGGGCGTGGCGACCACATACAGGGCGGCTTCGGGATAATGCTGCATGCCCGCCGCAGCACGCGCGGCCGCCAGGGCCAGGTCGAAGGAGGCGTTCAAGCTGGAAACGGCGGTTGGACGTGCCCGAGTGGGCCGTCATGGGGTGGCTTGGGAAGGCGCGAGGACGCAGCAGTGCAATCGGGTGCGTAGCGAAACAGCATGGATTGCGGAAGATGGTTGGGGGGGTAGACGGTGATGAGCATGCGAATTTTATTCAAGGGGAGAGCGGTCAACTGCCGTTTCTAGCTTGTATGTGGTTTTCCAGGAAACAGCTTGCAAAAACGCCCACCGGGAGCGGCGCCAGCACGGCCAGCGCAGATACCCAGCCCGGCCAGATTACCACCAAGCGGCTGGGCGACGCCGCCGAATCGCTGGCGCGTGACCACCTGGTGCGCGCCGGCCTGACGCTCTTGCAGGCCAATTACCGCACGCCCGGCCGCGGCGGCGGCGAGGTCGACCTGATCATGCGCGCGCCCGACGGCACCCTGGTGTTTGTCGAGGTGCGCCAGCGTACAGGCAGCTCGCACGGCGGCGCCGGTGCCAGCATCGGCGCCGTCAAACAACGGCGCCTGGTTTTTGCGGCACGCCACTACCTGATGCGGTTTGCCACGCCGCCGCCCTGCCGCTTTGACGTGGTGCTGGTGCAGGGCGGGCTGGATACGCCAGGCGGCACGACCATCGAATGGCTGCGCGGCGCCTTCGAGGCCGATTGATGCGGGCCGTGCTTGTGATTGCTACATGCGCCCCGATTTTGTAACCATGCATTGCGCTGCGCAGCTTGAGGCCGCGTCTTCGCGATTTTGAAATATCCGACCCGGTATCATTGACCCATGCTTGAACAACGCATTGAACAGCACTTCATCGACAGTGCCGACCTGAAATACCAGGCCGCACAAATCCTCTCCAAACCGATTGCTGCGGCGGTGCAGGCCATCCTGGCCAGCGTCACCAGCGGCGGCAAGGTGCTGGCCTGCGGCAATGGCGGGTCGGCCGCCGACGCCCAGCATTTCGCGGCCGAGTTTGTCGGGCGCTTCGAGCGCGAGCGGCCCGAGCTCGGCGCGATCGCGCTGACCACCGACAGCTCCATCCTGACGGCGATCGGCAACGACTACGATTTCAGCGTGATCTTTTCCAAGCAGGTGCGCGCACTCGGCGGCGCCGGCGACGTGTTGCTGGCGCTGAGCACCAGCGGCAACTCGGCCAATGTGCTGGCGGCCATCGAGGCCGCGCATGAGCGCGAGATGACGGTGGTGGCGCTGACCGGCAAGGGCGGCGGCAAGATGACGTCGGCGCTGCGTGAAACCGATGTGCATATCTGCGTGCCGCACGACCGCACGGCACGGATTCAGGAAGTTCATCTGCTAATCCTTCACTGCATTTGTGATGGCGTGGATGCCCAATTACTTGGTGACCAGGAAACCCCTTGATGAAATCGACGACCTCCTCCCGCTCTTTCAAACGCCTGCTGCTGACCGTTGGCGCTGCGGCTGTCCTGGGCAGTTCCCTGACCGCCTGCTTCCCGCTGCTGGTGGGTGGCGCGGCCGGCGGCGCCCTGGTGGCGATGGACCGCCGCACTTCCGGCGCGCAGCTCGAGGACGAAGGCATCGAGCTGCGCTCCATGGCCCGACTGCGCGACAACATTGGCAGCCGCGCGCGCGTCAGCGTGACCAGCTACAACCGCCAGGTGCTGCTGACCGGCGAGGTGCTCAACGAGAACGACAAAAAGCTGGTTGAGCAGGTGGTCACGCGCGTCGAGAACGTCAACGGCGTGGTCAACGAGCTGGCCATCATCGACAGCCCGTCGCTGGTGCAGCGTTCGTCGGACGTGCTGATCACCGGCCAGGTCAAGGCCCTGCTGATTGACGCCAAGGACCTGTATGCCAATGCCTTCAAGGTGGTGACCGAGCGCGGCACGGTGTACCTGATGGGGCGCGTGACCCAGCGCGAGGCGGACCGGGCCACCGAGATCGCCCGCGGCGCGCGCGGCGTGCAGAAGGTGGTGCGTATCCTCGAGATCATCAGCGAAGAAGAGATGCAGCGCCTGCTACCCCCGACGGCCAGGCCGGCGCCCGCTCCCGCACCGCGTTCCTGAGCGGGATCACGCCACAGAAAAAAGCCGGCTGCAAGCCGGCTTTTTTTGTGCGCGCCGGCATCTGGCGCAGCGAGCGTGGGGGCTGGTTTTTCGCAGGGTTTCCCGAGAAAAATGCGCCCCCCGGGGGGGGGCAGAGAGCTACGCGCAGCGAGCGAACGTGGGGGCTGGTTTTTCGCAGGGTTTCCCGAGAAAAATGCGCCCCCCGGGGGGGGCAGAGAGCTACGCGCAGCGAGCGAACGTGGGGGCCTTACTTCAATCTCTTGATGAGACTGGAGGTGTCCCAGCGCTGGCCGCCCATGGCCTGCACGTCGGCGTAAAACTGGTCCACCAGCGCGGTCACCGGCAACCGCGCGCCGTTGCTTTTGGCTTCGTCCAGCACCAGGCCCAGGTCCTTGCGCATCCAGTCCACCGCAAAACCGAAGTCGAACTTGTCGGCGACCATGGTTTTGCCGCGGTTGTCGAGCTGCCAGCTTTGCGCGGCGCCCTTGCCGATCACCTCCAGCACCTGGTTCATGTCCAGGCCGGCTTTCTGGCCGAAAGCGATGGCTTCGCTGAGCCCCTGGACCAGGCCGGCGATGCAGATCTGGTTGACCATTTTGGTGAGCTGGCCGGCGCCACTGGCGCCCATCAGCGTGAAGGCTTTGGCAAACGCCATGCCGGCCGGCTTGACCGCATCGAAGGCGGCGGCGTCACCACCACACATGACGGTCAGCGCGCCGTTTTGCGCGCCAGCCTGGCCACCCGAGACCGGTGCATCGACAAACTGCAGGCCGAGCGCCTGCGCCGCGGCATACAGCTCACGCGCGACGTCGGCCGATGCCGTGGTGTGGTCGACAAAAATCGCGCCCGCCCGCATGCCGGCAAAGGCGCCGTCGGGGCCGAGCGTCACGCCGCGCAGATCGTCGTCGTTGCCGACGCAGCAGAAAACGATGTCGGCATCCTGTGCCGCCTGACCCGGCGTTGAGGCATGTTTTGGGGCGCCAGCCCCTGCGTACTCTGCGCACCATGCTATGGATTTGGTAGCGGTCCGGTTGTAGACGGTGACCTGGTGCCCGGCCAGCGCGAGGTGGCCGGCCATCGGGTAACCCATGACGCCGAGGCCGAGGAAGGCGACTTTGCGGGAGGGCGCGGGTTCGTAGGTTCTGGGGTTGGTGCTGGAAACTGTCATGAATCAGATAATTGCCATGTTTTCGGTGCCGGCGGCCAGATCCTGCGTCTTGGCGCGCTGCGAGTTGAGCTTGATCTGCAGCCGCAGGTCGTTGACCGAGTCGGCGTTGCGCAGCGCGTCCTCGTAGGTGATCATGTTGCTTTCAAAGGCATCGAACAGCGCCTGGTCGAAGGTCTGCATGCCGAGGTTGCGGCTTTTCTTCATGATCTCCTTGATCTCGGAGACTTCGCCCTTGAAGATCAGGTCGGAAATCAGCGGCGTGTTGAGCATCACCTCGACGGCGGCGACCCGGCCCTTGCTGTCCTGCTTGGGCACCAGGCGTTGCGAGATCATGGCCTTCATGTTCAGTGACAGGTCCATCAGCAACTGGGCGCGGCGTTCTTCGGGGAAAAAGTTGATGATGCGGTCCAGCGCCTGGTTGGCGCTGTTGGCGTGCAGGGTGCACAGGCACAGGTGGCCGGTTTCGGCAAAGGCGACCGCGTGCTCCATGGTTTCGCGGTCGCGCACCTCACCCATCAGGATCACATCGGGCGCCTGACGCAGCGTGTTTTTCAGCGCGGCTTCCCAGCTGTCGGTGTCCAGGCCGACTTCGCGCTGCGTGACCACGCAGTTCTTGTGCGGGTGCACAAACTCCACCGGGTCCTCGATGGTGATGATGTGGCCGAAGGAGTTTTCGTTGCGCCAGTCGACCATCGCGGCGAGCGTGGTGGACTTGCCCGAGCCGGTGGCGCCGACCAGGATGCACAGGCCACGCTTGGACATCACCACATCCTTGAGCACCTGCGGCACACCCAGGCCGTCGATGGTCGGCAGCACGGCCGGAATCACCCGCATCACCATGCCAACCTTGCCCTGCTGGATGAAGGCGTTGACGCGGAAGCGTCCGACGCCGGGTGGCGAGATCGCGAAGTTGCACTCCTTGGTGCGCTCGAACTCGGCCGCTTGCTTGTCGTTCATGATCGCGCGCGCCAGCGCCAGCGTGTGACCGGCATTGAGCGGCTGCGGCGAGACCTTGGTGACCTTGCCATCGACCTTCATCGCCGGCGGAAAGTCGCCGGTGATGAACAGGTCGCTGCCGTTGCGGCTGACCATCAGCTTGAGAAGGTCGTTGATGAATTTACTGGCCTGGTCGCGTTCCATGGTTTCTCCAATTGGCTGCTGCGGCCGGCGGACCGGCGACAGCACTTCGCTGCTGACGGGCTGACTAGCCCGGGAAGTTCTCGGGGATCTTCGCCTTGCCGCGCGCTTCTGCGGCGGAAATGACGTTGCGCTTGACGAGGTCGGTCAGGTTCTGGTCCAGCGTCTGCATGCCCACGCTGTTGCCGGTCTGGATCGATGAATACATCTGCGCGACCTTGGCCTCACGGATCAGGTTGCGGATGGCGCTGGTGCCGAGCATGATCTCGTGCGCGGCCACGCGGCCCTGGCCGTCCTTGGTCTTGCACAGGGTCTGCGAGATCACCGCCTGCAGCGACTCCGACAACATCGCGCGGATCATGTCCTTTTCCTCGGCCGGGAACACGTCGATGATCCGGTCAATCGTCTTGGCGGCGCTCGAGGTGTGCAGGGTGCCGAACACCAGGTGGCCGGTCTCGGCGGCGGTCATCGCCAGGCGGATGGTTTCCAGGTCGCGCATCTCGCCGACCAGGATGGCGTCCGGATCCTCGCGCAGCGCGGACTTGAGCGCCGCGCTGAAGCTCAGCGTGTGCGGGCCGACCTCGCGCTGGTTGATCAGGCACTTTTTCGACTCGTGCACAAACTCGATCGGGTCTTCCACCGTCAGGATGTGGCCGTATTCGGTCTCGTTGAGGTAGTTGACCATGGCCGCCAGCGTGGTCGATTTGCCCGAGCCGGTCGGGCCGGTGACCAGCACCATGCCGCGCGGCTTCATCGCCAGGTCGCCGAAAATCTTGGGCGCGTTGAGCTGCTCCAGCGTCAGGATTTTCGAGGGAATGGTCCGGAACACGGCGCCGGCGCCGCGGTTCTGGTTGAAGGCATTGACCCGGAAGCGCGCCAGGCCGTCGATCTCGAAGGAGAAGTCGATCTCGAGGAACTCCTCGTAGTTCTTGCGCTGGGTGTCGTTCATGATGTCGTACACCATGGAGTGGACCTGCTTGTGGTCCAGCGGATCGACGTTGATGCGCCGCACATCGCCATGGACCCGGATCATGGGCGGCAGGCCGGCCGACAAATGCAGGTCGGATGCCTTGTTCTTGACGCTGAAAGCCAGCAGCTGGGTAATGTCCATCCCGGGGATCCCTCTTGAGTATTACAGTCGGATTATGACCATGATTGTTGACAAGCTCCAAGCCGTGCGTGACCGGATTACCACGGCCTGTGTCGCGTGCGGGCGTGATCCTGCCGGTGTGCGGCTGCTGGCCGTGTCCAAGACCTTCGGTGCCGAGGCGGTGCTGGCGGCGGTGGCGGGCGGGCAGCGCGCTTTCGGCGAGAACTACATCCAGGAGGGCGTGGACAAGATTCTTGCGGTTCGCGCAGCGCTTGAATCGGAATCCGATGGCCTTCGGCCGCCCGGTTCCAGGGACGCCAGCGCTTCCGAATGGCACTGCATCGGCCCGGTCCAGAGCAACAAGACGCGGCTGGTGGCGGAACACTTCGACTGGGTGCAGTCGGTGGACCGGCTGAAGATTGCGCAGCGGCTGAGCGAGCAGCGGCCTTCCCACTTGCCGCCGCTGCAGGTGTGCCTGCAGGTCAATATCGACGGCGGCGCGACCAAGGCCGGTGTGGCGCCGCAGCAGGCGCAGGCGCTGGCCGTGGCGGTCGCGGGCCTGCCGCGGCTGCAACTGCGCGGCCTCATGTCCATCCCCGAGCCTGCTCCTGATTTTGTAGCAGCTTGTGCTGTCCACCAAAGGGCCAGAGACCTGTTTGACCAGATCAATCAGGCCGGCGTGTTGCCGCGGCCGATGGACACCCTGTCGATGGGCATGACCGCCGATCTGGAGGCTGCCATTCATGCGGGCAGCACCATGGTGCGGGTGGGGACCGCCATCTTCGGTGGGCGCTGACGCGCCCCGGGTGGGTCCTGGCGGGCTGGACCCGCCCTCCCTGTCGCACTGATCGGCGGTGGTGGGGGGAAGCTGCGGCATGGCTCCCGGATCAGGTCCGGGATGAGCGGCGCCGCGGGCGTGTGGATGGCCTGCGCTGGCGACGGTTATTTCTTGGGGGGACCCACCGGCTTGACCGCGCCGCAGTCGGCGGACAGCCACTTGCCGGAGCCGTCCAGCGTCATTTTTTCGGGCTTGCCCTTGACGGTGGTGGTGGTCACCATCTTCATGGTGTAGGCCTCGTTGCTGGTGTAGGTGATCTGGCCTTCGCCGCTGGACGGCGGCTGGGTGCAGCTGAAGCTGATCTTCTGGGTGTTGCCGACACGCGGCGAGGCGCTGCTTTTGCAGTCACCCTGTTGCGGCGGCGGCAGTTCGTTGCGTTCGACCATCTCCCGGGTCATGCACACCTTCATGCTGATGCCGCCGCCCGCGCTGGCGCCGGCGCCCATGCTCATGCCCTGTTTGGCCAGCATGTCTTCCATCTGCTTGCGCTGCGCCGGCGGCATGCTCGCCATCTGCTGCTGCATCTGGGCCATGGCCTTGTCCATTTCGGCCGAGCCGCCCATTTTGTTGTTGATCTCCCACAGGCCGGGTTTGGTGGCCTGGGCCATCGCCGGCAGGGCGGCGAGCGCCAGCAGCGCCAGCGCGGCGCTGCGCCACAGGCGACAAGGGGTCGTCGGGTTGTTCATCGCAGATCCTCCCAAAAAACATCACTATAGGATGAACCGGCCCTAACGCACAAACCGCCCGCCCCGGCCGATGATGGTCAGGTCCGTGTAGCGCGAGCCCTCGTGGTTTTTGGGCCCATAACTCACGATGAAGCCGCCCAGGTTGACTTCACGCATCGATTCCAGCGCGGTGATCAGGCTCTCGCGCGTCAGCGTCTTGCCGGCGCGGCGCACGCCCTCCACAAACACCTTGGCCGCCAGAAAGCCTTCCATGCTGGAGAAGTCGAAGTCCTTGTGCCCGGACTCTGTCATGCGCTGCTGGTATTCGCGCACCACCGCGGAAGACGGCGTGTACGGAAACGGCACCACCTGGGAGATCGTCACGCCCGCGCCGATTTCTCCCAGCTCTGCCGCCAGTGCCGTGGAGCCGACAAAACTCACATTGAAGAACTGTCCGCCGTAACCCTTGGTGCGCGCCTGCCGGATCAGCGCGGCGCATGACTTGTAGGCGCTGATCTGCACCACCGCCTCGGGCGAGGTTTTCAGGATCTCGGCCAGCGCCGCCGTGACATCCACCGTGTTGCGCTCAACCGTGACGGTGGCGGCGGGCTTGAGGTTGCGCTTGGTCAGCGCCCGCATCACGCCTTCCAGCCCGGCCTTGCCATACGAGTCGTTCTGATAGAACACCGCGATCTTCTTGATGCCCAGGGTGCTCAGGTGCTGCACGATGTTTTCGGTTTCGTCGAAGTAGCTGGCGCGCACATGGAACAGGTTGCGGTTGAAAGGCTCGCGCAGCGCCTGCGCGCCGGTGAAGGGGCCGATCAGCGGAATGCCGGCTGCATTGATGGCGGGCAACGCGGCCAGATTGGTCGGTGTGCCGACCGAGCCCACCAGCGCGAACACCTTGTCCTCCTCAATCAGGGCCTTGACGGCGGCCGCGGCTTTTTCGGGCTCGTAGCCGTCGTCACGCGAGACCAGCTTGATGCTGCGGCCGTTGATGCCTCCGGCGGCGTTGACTGCGTTGAAGTGCGCCTGCATGCCCAGCTGCATGCGTTTGCCCAGCTCGGCGGCCGGGCCGCTTTGGGCCGCGAACTGGCCCACCAGGATTTCCCGGTCCGTGATGCCCGACTCTGCCTGGGCAGCGCTTGCGAGCAAGGCGGCGAACAGAGCGCCGGCCACCCATTTTCTGTTGCTCATCATCGTGATCCCCTCTGAGGTTGTTGACAGCGGGGCGGGCTATGCAAGGCAGAACCTATCCCGGCTTCAACTTAGTCCAAGAGTTCACGTTCGCCAACAGCCGGGCGGAAAGCTTTAACGCGAAATGAGTAAAAATGCCCGTTTTGTATCTAAATGCAACCATCGGCCTTGCGGCCGTGTGTTCAGACGCCCAGCGCCAGCCGGGTGCTGTTTTTCACCTCTTCCATCACCGCGTAGGTGCGGGTTTCGCGCACGCCCGGCAACTGCCACAGCGCGGTGCCGGCAAACTGCCGGTAGGCGGCCATGTCGGCCATGCGGGTTTTCAGCAGGTAGTCGAAGCCGCCGGCCACCATGTGGCATTCCATGATTTCGGGATACACCTGCACCGCGGCCTTGAAGGCATCGAACACATTGGGTGTGGTGCGGTCCAGCAGCACCTCGACAAACACGGTCATGCCGGCGCCCAGCTTGAGCGGATTGAGTCGCGCTTCATAGCCCAGGATGTAGCCGTCGCGCGTGAGGCGCTGCACCCGTGCCAGCACGGCGGTCGGCGACAGCGCCACCGCCTCGGCCAGCTTCAGGTTGGCGATGCGCCCGTCCTGCTGCAGCAGTCCGAGGATCTTCAGGTCGATGCGGTCGAGATCGGCAGGCAGTTCGGTCATGGTAGTGAATTGTTCGGTTTGTGAGCCTAAATTTAGCGTGAAATCCGGTGTTATTACCGACAACATCGAGATATTCGCCAGTTCCGGAGATTTTGATGAGCCGCCAGCAACGTCTGCCTTCTCCCTGCCGCCCTGAAGACGCCATCGTGGCCGGGCATTTGCAACAGCTCGCAGGCGCCCTCGACTGGGCCGCCGCCGTGCCGCTGGCGCTGCCCTGGGTACAGGCGGTGCGTGAGAATCCGCCGCCATTCTGGGCCATGGAAAGCCTGCTGCGCGAGTACCCGATCAGCAGCAACGAGGGCCTGGCCCTGATGCGGCTGGCCGAAGCCCTGCTGCGGGTGCCGGATGCCGAAACCGCCATTGCATTGACTGCCGACCAGCTTGGCCGTGCCGACTTTGAAAGCGCCAGCGACGGCCTGATGGCGCGCCTGTCGGCCTCGGCGATGGCCCTGTCCAAAAAATTCCTGCCTGAGGACGGCCGGGGCAGCCTGATGGGCAGGCTGGGCGCGCGCACCGTGGTGGCGGCCACCTTGCGCGCGGTGCAGTTGCTGGGCCGGCAGTTTGTGCTGGGCCAGACGATAGGGGACGCCATCGGCGAGGCCGATAACGCGCGCAGCAAGATGGCAACTCTGCGTTTCAGCTACGACATGTTGGGCGAGGGCGCGCGTACCGCTGCGGATGCGCAGCACTACCTGGCCAGCTACCAGGACGCCATCCAATCCATCGCTGTCAACGCAGTGGCGGGAAGGGCCTGTGAGGAAAATGACGGCATATCGATCAAGCTCAGCGCGCTGCACCCGCGTTATGAGGACGCGCAGCACGCGCGGGTGCTGGCCGAACTGGTGCCGCGCGTCTGGGGCCTGTGTCAACTGGCCGCCCGCGCCAACATCAGCCTGACCATCGACGCCGAAGAGGTGGACCGGCTGGAACTGTCGCTGGCCGTGTTCGAGGCGCTGGCCGCGCGTGTGGCCAGCCAGCACCCGCAGTGGCGCGGCTTCGGGCTGGCGCTGCAGGCTTACCAGACACGCGCGCTGGACCTGGTCACGCACGTGATCGCCGTCGCCCGTCGCCACCGGCTGCGCCTGATGTGCCGGCTGGTCAAGGGCGCCTACTGGGATTCCGAAATCAAGCGCGCGCAGGAGCTGGGGCTGCCGTTTTATCCGGTGTTCACGCACAAGCAGCACACGGACATCTGCTACCTGGCCTGCGCACAGGCGCTGCTGGCCGCGCCCGATGCGATTTACCCGCAGTTCGCGGGGCACAACGCCGGCACCATCGCCGCGATTTTGCAGTTGGCGGCACGCCATGCCGTGCCTTTCGAATTGCAAAGGCTGCACGGCATGGGCGAGGGAGTGTTCCGCGAGGTGCTGAAAAACCCGCAGATCAGCTGCCGGGTCTATGCCCCGGTCGGCGCGCACCGCGACCTGCTGGCCTACCTGGTGCGCCGACTGCTGGAAAACGGCGCCAACTCCTCGTTTGTGCACCAGCTCGCCGACACGTCCGTGGACATGGACCAGCTGCTGGCCTCACCGCTGCAGCTGGCCGCCGAACCATCGCTGCCGCTGCCGCCGGACCTGTACGGCCCGGGCCGCCGCAACAGCGAAGGCCTGGACCTCACGGTCGACAGCATGCGTGCGCCGCTGTTCACGGCGCTGGCCGCCACCGCGCTGCCGGTGGTGCCGGAATTCGATGTCCAATCGCTCGACGGCCCTTTGACAGTGGGCATGAACAGCTATCAAAAGTGGAGCACGCTGGCGGTGGCCGAGCGTGCGCAGGTGTTGCGCCGCGCCGCCGACGCGCTGCAGCAACAGATGCCGCGTTTCTGCGCGCTGCTGGTGAAGGAGGCGTTCAAGACCTGGGGCGACGCGGTGGCCGAGGTGCGCGAGGCGATCGACTTCCTGCGTTATTACGCGGGCGAAGCCGAGCGCATCATGGCGCCCATGACCTTGCCGGGGCCCACCGGCGAAACCAATGAACTGCGGCTGCGGGCGCGTGGTGTCTGGGTCTGCATCAGCCCCTGGAACTTCCCGCTGGCGATTTTTACCGGCCAGGTCGCCGCCGCGCTGGCCACCGGCAATGGGGTGCTGGCCAAACCGGCCGAACAAACGCCGGGCGTGGCGTCGGAAATGGTCGGGCTGCTGCATGCCGCCGGTGTGCCCGCAGGCGTGCTGCAACTGCTGCACGGCCCGGGCGAGACCGTCGGCGCGGCGCTGGTGGCGGCGCCCGGCATCGCCGGCGTGGTGTTCACCGGCTCCACCGCTGTGGCCAAAACCATCCATCGCGCGCTGGCGGCGAAAGACGGGCCGATTGTTCCGCTGATCGCCGAGACCGGCGGCATCAACGCGATGCTGGTGGACAGCACGGCCCTGCCGGAGCAGGTGGTGGATGCGGTGGTGCACAGCGCCTTCCGTTCGGCCGGCCAGCGCTGCTCGGCGCTGCGCCTGCTGTGTGTGCATGAAGGCATTGCCGACAAGGTGATGGCCATGATCCAGGGCGCGCTGCAGGAACTGGTGGCCGGTGATCCGGCCGAGCTGGCCACCGACGTCGGCCCGCTGATCGACCGCGCCGCCTTTGACACCCTCCAGCGGCAGTTGCAAAGCCTGCATTCAGTATCAAAAATGCCTCTGGCCCATGTCAGACAAGGGCCGGCAGCTATCGATTCAATAGCAAATCTGGTCCGGCCCGTGGCCCTGGAGGTGGCCGGCATCGGTGCGGTGACGCAGGAAATTTTCGGGCCGGTGCTGCAGGTCGTGCGCTGGTCCGGCGACCCCGCCGCCGTGATCGCCGCGATCAATACGCTGGGCTACGGCCTGACGCTGGGCATCCAGACCCGCATCGATACGCGCGCCCAGGCGCTGGCCGCGGCGGCGCATGTCGGCAACATTTACATCAATCGCAACATGACAGGCGCGGTGGTCGGCGTGCAGCCTTTCGGCGGCGAGGGCCTCAGTGGCACCGGCCCCAAGGCCGGCGGTCCGAACTACCTGGTCCGCTTCTGCGCCGAGCAGACGGTCACCGTCAACACCACGGCGGCCGGTGGCAACGCGGCCCTGCTGGCGGCGGGAGCCTGAGCCCGGGGCCCGCTTCAGGCGGTCTGGCTGTCCGGTGCCGGCGGCAGGGTCTGGATAAACAGCTCGAGCTCGGCTATCGGCAACGGCTTGCAGAACAGGTAGCCCTGGAAACAGTGGCAGCCGTGGCGCGCCAGGAAGTCGCGCTGGGCGGTGGTTTCCACACCTTCGGCCATCACGCCCAGGCCCAGGCTTTGGGCCAGGCCGATGATGGTGCGCGCAATCGCAGCATCGTTGGGGTCGGTCAGCACGTCCTTGACAAAGTTGCGATCGATCTTGAGCTGGTCCAGCGGCAGGTGCTTGAGGTAGGACAGTGCGGAATAACCGATGCCGAAATCGTCAATCGACAGCGTCACGCCGGCTTCCTTGAGGATGCCCATCTTCGCGATGGTCACGTCCATGTCATTGGCCAGCAGGCTTTCGGTCAGCTCGAGCTTGAGCCGGTGCGCGCTGATGCCGGCGCTGGCGATGGCCGCCATCACCTGCTCGACAAATTCCGGATGCCGGAACTGGCGCACGCTGACATTGATGGCGATGCTGAACTTGTGGGTTTCCGGCCGCCTGGCCCACTGGCCCAGCTGGGCGCAGGCGGTGTCCAGCACCCATTTGCCCAGCGGCAGGATCAGCCCGCTTTCCTCGGCCTGGGTGATGAAGTCATTGGGCGCCACCAGGCCGCGTTCCGGATGGTTCCAGCGCACCAGCGCCTCGACGCCGACCATGTGGCCCTCGGGGCCCACCTGGGGCTGGTAATACAGCACGAACTCGTTGTTGCGCAGGCCCTGGCGCAGTTCGCGTGTCAATGCGGCGTTGGCCGTGGCCACCGCCTGCATGCCGGGGTCGAAAAAACAGATGGTGTTGCGGCCCGCGGCCTTGGCCTGGTACATCGCCAGGTCGGCCTGCTTGAGCAGCTCGCCCACGCTTTGCTGGTGCTGGGTCACCAGCGTGATGCCGATGCTGCAGGTGCCGTCGTAGTCGTTGCCGGCCAGGTCGCAGGGTTCGCACAGGGTGGCCAGAATTTTTTGGGCCACCACCCGGGCCCGCTGGCTGGCGGCCTCGCGGTCGTCCCCCAGGTCGTCCAGCAGCACCACAAATTCGTCACCGCCGAGCCGGGCCACCGTGTCGCGCAGCCGCACGCAGGAGTTCAGGCGCGTCGCAATCTTCTGCAGCAACAGGTCGCCGACGGCATGGCCGCGCGTGTCGTTGAGGGCCTTGAAGTTGTCCAGGTCGATGAACATCAGCGCGCCGGTCCGGTCGGGGTTGTCGGTGGGCAGCAGGGCCTGGCGCAAGCTGTCCATCAGCAGCTGGCGGTTCGGCAACTGCGTGAGTGCGTCGTAAAACGCCAGATGCTCGATTTCTTCCTCGGCGGCCTTGCGCGTGGTGATGTCGCGGGCGACTGCCACCCAGTGGGTGAGCCCGCGGCTGAAATAGTCGACCGGCACGATGTCCAGCTCCAGCCAGAACTGCTCGCCGTTTTTTTTGTAGTTGATCAGCTCGACGCGCACCGGCTGCGCCTGCAGCAGCGCCTTGCGGATGCGATCGAGCTCGACGCGCTGCGTGCGCTCGCCCTGCAGCAGCCGCGGCGACTGGCCCATCACCTCGTTGCGGCTGTAGCCGGTGTGGCGCTCGAAGGCGTCGTTGACAAACACGATGCGCGGCCCGGGGGCGTCAATCGGGCCGGCCTCGGTGATCAGCACCAGATCGTTGAGCCGGGAGATGCTGGTCTGCAGCAGCAGCAACTGCTCCTGCGACTGGCGCCTTTCGGTGACGTCGCGGAGGTACAGCGCCAGCCCTTCTTCAAACGGGTAGACCCGCAGTTCCAGCCACTTGCCGGCAAGCGTGTACCAGGCCTCGAACTCCTGGTGGCTGGTATTGCCGAAAGCCGCTTTCAGGTTGTGCCGCAGCTGCGCCACGCCGTCGGCGTCCAGCGCGTCCCAGATCGGCAGGCCCAGCAATGCGGCGCCGGGACGCCCCAGCATGCGTTCGCTCTCCGGGTTCAGATAGGTCAGGCGGCCTTCGCGGTCCACCGTGACAAAGGCGTCATGGATGCTGGCCAGTGTCGTCGCCAGGCGCATGGTCAGGCTTTGGGTCTCCTGCTCGGCGCGTTTCTGGCTTGTCATGTCCCGGATCACGCCCGAGAGATGGCGCACCGTGCCGTCCGCATCACGCACCACGTCGCCCAGCGTGCGCACCCACAGGCGCGCGCCGCCGGCGGTGATGATCTGTGCTTCCTCGTCAAAAGCGCTTGCGTTGTCCAGGCAGGCGGACAACACCGAGGCCATGCGATCGCGCCACTCGGGCGCAAAAATGCCGGGAAAATCTTCCCAGGCCAGCGCTGGCGCGGCGGCCCGGCCCAGCAGTTCCGCCAGTTGCGCGGACCCCACCAGCCGGCGTTCGGGCATCAGCAGCATCCAGCTGCCTGCACCGGCCGCCCGCTCGAGAAGCCGCAGCAAGTCCGGCGGCGCAGGCTGTCCGTCCAGGGGGTGGGTGAGCAGCGCGTCCGGGCGCGGGGGAAGGGGAAGCGATGCCATATGGCGGTGAAGGTAACATGCGCGCCGGCCCCGCGGCGCTGCCGGGAATGCCCGTCAGGGTGTCGGACGTTGGCTTCGTTCCTGGGCCAGCGCGGCGTGCAGCTGGTCCAGCGCAGACACACAATCGAGCACCACCGCCTGCACCAGGCTGGCCGAGAGTTCGGCCGAGTGCTGGGGCACGTCCGGCAGTTCCCCCAGGCGCTCGCCCACCGTGCGGATCAGCCGGGCCCGTACGGCGTCAAACATCACGTCCCAGTCAGCGACGGCAATGCTCAGGCGAGGGGGGGCGGGGCCGCAATCCGGCCCGAGGCCACAGGGCGCCGCCGCGGCGCTGTGGCCATGGGGCAGGGGCATGTGTCCGGCAGACGGCGCCGGAGACGGGGACATGGAAACTGAGGTCATGGAGCCTCGGTCAGGTTGTTCGGGGACGTGGCTTGCAGCAAGGGCCGCCCGCTGCATGTCAGCCAGGCGCCTGCCTGCTTTGTAGGGGCTCTGCAAAGGCCTGTCCGTGCGCTGGCGCACATAAGGCGACGCTGGCAGCCCGGCGACGCGGCCAGGCCGGACCGCAAGTGGCAGGATAACAACGCTGGCGCTGCGGTGGCTTAGCCCAGCAGCCCGGCATAGGTCCGGCAGTCGGCCGCATAACAGCCACAGGCCGCGGCTTCCAGGCCGGCCCGGTTCAGCACCGTGAGTTCGCCGCGGTGGTACTCGATCAGCCCGTCTTTTTGCATCAGGCTGGCGGCGGCGGTCACGCCAACGCGTCGCATGCCCAGCATGTAGGCCAGAAACTCGTGGGTCACATGAAAGCTGTCGGAGTGCGCCCGGTCCTGGCTCATCAGCAGCCAGCGCGCCAGGCGCTGGCCGATCAGGTGAAAGCGCAGGCAGCCGGCGGAAGCGGCCTGCTGGGCCATCAGCACATATAAATAGTGCTTGAGCACCCGCTGCAGCGCGGGGCTGGCAGCCAGCGTGCGGGTGAAGGTTGTGGTGTCCAGGCGCCAGGCCGCGCCCTGTCCCTGCACCAGCGCCCGCCACGGCGTCTGCTTGACGCCCAATACCAGTTGCGCGCCCAGCATGCCTTCGCGCCCGACCATACCGACCTCGACGCCGGGGCTGCCCTCCACCAGCGTCACCAGCGAAATGAAGCCGTCGGTCGGAAAGTAGACATGGCGGGTCGGTTGACCGGACTCGCACAGGATGTCGGACAGCGCGAGCTGAACTGGTTCACAGGCGGCCAGCAGGCGCTTGCGGTCACGCGCGGGAAGGCACGCTATCAGGTGGTTTTCGACTGCGGACAAGCGGCTTCTCCGGTAGGGTGCGGCCCCTTCACGGGGGCAAGTACAAGGCCGCGCCACTGTCAGATGCAGTTCCAGTCGGTGCTGCAGTATGCGCTAGAAAATCTATCACCTGCTTCTCGTCGCGATTCCTGGCGAGGGCAGCCCCCTCAGATCGCCTGCCTGTCAGGCAGCAGGCGGTCATATTCTTTCTTGACCACCGCATAACACTCGCAGGTGCGCTTTTCCAGACCGGGCCGGTCCAGCACCGTGATACGGCCGCGCGAATAACGGATCAGGCCCAGGTTTTGCAGCTTGAGCGCACCCTCGGTCACGCCTTCGCGGCGCACGCCCAGCATGTTGGCGATCAGCTCCTGGGTCATCACCAGTTCGTTGCCCTGCAGCCGGTCCAGGCTCAGCAGCAGCCAGCGGCACAGTTGCTGGTCCAGCGCGTGGTGCCGGTTGCAGACGGCGGTTTGCGCCATCTGCGTGATCAGTGCCTGGGTGTAACGCAGCAGCAGGTGCAGCACCGGCGCGCGCTTGAATTCTTCCTTGATCGCTTCCGAGGGCAGGCGAAAGCCCCGGCCTGCGCTTTGCACCACGGCGCGGCTGGGTGTGGATTCACCGCCCATGAACAGCGAGATGCCCACCACGCCTTCATTGCCCACCACCGCAATTTCGGCGGACGCGCCGTTTTCCATCACATACAGCAGCGAAACAATGGCGGTGGTCGGGAAATACACATGGCTGAGGGTGCTGCCGGACTCGTACACCACCATGCCGAGCGGCAGGTCAACAGACTCCAGCTGCGGCAGCCAGCGCTGCAGCTCGTCGTCCGGCAAGGCCGCCAGCAACTGGTTTTTTCTCGGGTCGGGGGAAACGGACATCAACAAGGGCTCCGAAGCGGGGCTTCGAGCGGCGCCTCTGGCAGAAGCGGTGGCGCGCGGGCCTGAGGTCCAGTTTAGGCGGTTGGAAACACATTGTATGTACGCTACCGAACAAACCCGGCAAGGGTTTGCGAATGGCTGGACAAGCGGGCCGACGCGGGTTTGTCGCCACACCTTCGCCCGCCATGACAAGGCACTGCCTGTCTGCCTGTCAGGCAATGGCTTGAAGCCGCGCCTGCGTGCGTTAGCGAACAGACGGGGTGCCGTTCATCACGCACCGTGTGTGTGGATGTGTAACCGGATGGGGCGGCGGCCAGGCCGGGAGAACCGGCATGGCGCACGGGCGGGCGTGGTCAGGCCGCGCTGCGTGACACACCCGCGGCCGGCAGACATTCCGCTCATGCCAATTCCGAATAGCCATCGGCCGGCCAGGAGGTCGTGTCCTACATGTTGTAACGGTATTCCCCCAGAACAGCAGAACAACAGCTTTTCTATATTGCGTAGGAACCAAAGTTTTACTTAGCTAGCAAAAAATACAGACGGGATTCCTTATGAATAACACCTTTGATCAACTCAAGAATTTCTCCGATATCGGTACGCTGAAACCGGCGATTCATTCGCTGTGCTCGCGTTATGGCTCGGTGGCCCGGCTGGACATCCTGGCCGCCAGCCAGGCCGGCAAACGGCAGGCCCTGTGTTTTGTGCGCATGGACTCGGCGGAACAGGAGCGCCAGCTCATGAGTGATCTGGGTGTGGGCCGGTTTGCCGGTGACCTGGTCATGATTGTGGATCTGCACACCCCGGGCACCGTCCGCGCTGAAACTTCCGGCTTGCGCGCCGCATGAGCGGGTCCTCACCGCTGCGTGCCGGCGCCGTCCACGACATTCTTCTGGTCTCGGGCACCCGCCCGGAAATCATCAAGCTGGCGCCGCTGTACCACGCCCTGCGCGAGGCGCCCTGGGCACGTGTGTCCTGGCTGCATACCGGCCAGCACGCCGACATGGCGGACCAGATCCTGGCCTGTTTTGATGTGACGCCGGATATCGCGCTCACACGCGACGGCGACAGCCTGCTGGACTTCAGCACCGGCTGCCGCCGGCAGCTCGACGCGGTGATGCAACAGCGCGACTGGTCGCTGGTGGTGGTTCAGGGCGACACCGAAAGCGCCTTTCAGGGCGCGCTGGCCGGGTTTTACCACCGCGTGCCGGTGGCGCATGTCGAGGCTGGCTTGCGCACCTACAACCTGGCCCGGCCTTTCCCCGAAGAAGGTCTGCGCCAGATGCTCAGCCGGCTCGCGCGCTTTCATTTTGCGCCGACCCAGCGCGCCCGCGTGGCGCTGCAGACCGAGGGCATTGCCGACGAATTCATCACCCTCACCGGCAACACGGTGGTCGACGCCCAGCAGTGGACCTGCGCGCACCGCGGCGTCCAGCGCCGGGTGCCGGGCCGCGGTCATCTGCTGGTGACGGTGCATCGCCGCGAAAACTGGGGCCGTGATGTGGAGGAAATCTGCCATGCGATTGCCGACATTGCGCGCCAGCAGCCCGACTTGCAGGTGCTGTTTCCGGTTCACCTCAACCCGGTGATCCAGGGGCCGGTCAACAGCATCCTGGGCGGCATGGCCAACGTGACACTGACAGCGCCGCTGGACTACACCGGCATGCAGCAGGCGCTGGCCGATGCGTGGCTGGTGCTGACCGACTCCGGTGGCCTGCAGGAAGAGGCGCCGACCTTCGGCGTGCCGGTCCTGGTGCTGCGCGACGAGACCGAGCGGCCCGAGGCGATTGAGGCGGGCTGTGCGCTGTTGATCGGCGCCACCCGCAGCGCCATCGTCAATGAAGTGACCCGCCTGACGCAGGACAGCGCGGCCTGGACCCGCATGGCGCGGGCCGGCAATCCGTTCGGCGACGGCACGGCGTCCGCGCAGATCGTGGCCGCACTCAAACACAGCCTGGTCGGCGCGCCTGTGGCGCAGCCGGTCCTGGCCTGATCTTTTTCCGGAGTTGCATCATGCCTGTTGATCCGAGCTGCTTGCGGCCTTCCCCCAGCCGTGTGCCATTGCAGACCGGCGTCCCGCGCCGTGTGTTGGCAGCGGCGCTGGTGTCGCTCGCCACTGCGCTGCCGGCCTGGGCCCAGCCCGTGACCGAGGGCCTGGTGCCCACCTTCAAGGACTACCCGGTGGCCGCGGTGATGGCCTGCCTGCTGGTGTTCATTGTGCTGCTCATGACGCTGTATGGCATCCGGCACTTCATGTTCACCATGAACCGCCTGACCGGCGTGCAGCGCCACCCCTACATCGACATCGCGGTGGCCCGCTGGCCCATGATCACCGTGTTTATTGCTGCCCACAATGAGGAGCGGGTGATTGCCGGCTGCATGGAAGCGCTGCTCAATACCGACTACCCGGCGGACCGCCTGAAGATCATTCCGGTCAACGACCGCTCCAGCGACGGCACGGCCGCCATCATCGACGACTACGTGGCGCGTCATCCCGGGCGCATCTCGCCCTTTCACCGCGTCGGCGGCAAGGCCGGCAAATCGGCTGCGCTCAAGGACGCGCTGCACTTCGCCGAGGGCGACATCGCCATCATTTTCGACGCCGATTACGTGCCGGGGCGCGGGCTGCTGAAACAGCTGGTGGCGCCGTTTTTCGACCCGGAAATCGGTGCGGTGATGGGCCGGGTGGTGCCCGTGAACAGCGGCGCCAACCTGCTGACGCGCATGCTGGACCTCGAACGCTCGGCCGGCTACCAGGTGGACCAGCAGGCGCGCATGAACCTGAACCTGATGCCGCAGTACGGCGGCACCGTGGGCGGTGTGCGCCTGTCGGCCGTCGAGGCGGTGGGCGGCTGGCATGACGACACGCTGGCCGAGGACACCGACATCACTTTCCGGCTGATGTTCAACGGCTGGAAAACGGTCTACACCAACCGCTCTGAATGTTATGAGGAAGTGCCCGAGGAGTGGGGCGTGCGCATCAAGCAGGTCTCGCGTTGGGCCAAGGGCCACAACCAGGTGATGGCCAGGTACTGGTGGCAGTTTGCCAGCAGTCCCTACCTGACCCTGAGCCAGCGTGTGGACGGCCTGCTGCTGCTGTTCGTCTTCGTCATTCCGCTGGTCATGCTGGTCGGCTGGTGCCTGGCGCTGGGGCTGTATTTCCTCAATGCCGGCTCGCTGCTGTCGCAA
This sequence comes from Polaromonas sp., assembly GCA_013824015.1. Taxonomy (GTDB): domain Bacteria; phylum Pseudomonadota; class Gammaproteobacteria; order Burkholderiales; family Burkholderiaceae_C; genus Polaromonas. Next base: position 5,403 of record PNNC01000205.1, on the reverse strand, counting down.
CTGATTCCCATCTTCGCGCTGATGATCTACGGCACGCTGGGCAACTTTGCCGCCTTCTTTGAAATCGTGGTGGCGGTGCTGATCGACGGCAATCGCCGGCGCCTGCGGCTGCTGCCCTTCAACATGCTGGGTTTCCTGGTCAGCCTCTTCGCGATCTCCGGTGCGGTCTGGAGCCTGATGCTGGACCGCCTGCTCAAGCGCGACATGGTCTGGGACAAAACCATCCGTTACCGCGCAGCTCAAAAGGTGGTCAAGTAATGTCTGAAAGTTATCTCACCTATGCCGCGTTTGCGCTGGTCTGCCTGATCCTGCTGACCTTGCCCTTTGTGCCGGCTTTCCGCGAGTGGCGTTATCCCACAGACCTGGCCGCGCTGCCGGTGTCTGCCAATTACACCAGTGACATTGACCACTTCGCACGGCGTCTGCATGCGGACGTATCGGCGAAGCTGGGCGACGGCCCGTCCACCGGTTATGAAGACTTCGAGTTTTTGCCGGTCCAGCCCGACGCCGGGGACTGGAAAGGTGCCGGCAAGCGCCTGATCGCGCGCGCCAGCATCATCGACAGCGACGCCATTCTGAGCAAGCAGCCGGTGTATGTGCGGGGCGACCTGCACGCAGGCGCCGGCTCCGCGTTTTCAGCGGTGTACGCCACCGGGGACATCCGCCTGGGCCCTGAAGGTGAAATCCACGACTGGGCCCATGCCGACGGCGTGCTGCGCGTGGGGCGCAACGGCATTGCATTGCGCCGGGTGTCCGCCGGCGTGGCGATAAACCTCGGCAATGAAACCTGGTTCGAACGCCTGCATGCGCCGTCACTGCATTTCGGTTCCCGCGACGGCAGCGGGCCCGAGCCCTACACCGGCACGCTGTCGGACGCCAGTTACGCGGACCTGCCCGATGCGGTGCAGCAGACACCTTCGCTGTTCCTGATACGCGGCAACTGCGCGCTGCCGCCGGACTGCATTTACCGCGGCTCGCTGGTGGTGACCGGTTTCCTGACCATCGGCATGGGCACCCGGGTCATCGGCGACATCAAGGCCCGCGAAGGTGTGAGCATCGGTTACGGCGCCGAGGTGCATGGCGCGGTGACCTGTGAAAAACGCGTGTATGTGTTCAAGCAGGCCCGGGCCTGGGGTCCGCTGGTGTCGGAAAGTGATGTGCTGATCGGCGCCGGCGCGGTGATCGGCCTGCCCGATGCGCAGACCACGGTGACGGCCAACAACATCATCGTCGAGGACGGTGTCACCGTTCACGGCACGGTCTGGGCCCGCGAAATAGGCATGGTGAAGGCCGCATGAAATCATTCCGTTTCCTCCTGGCCGGCTGCGCGCTGGTCACCTCGCTGATCCATCCGGCGGGCGCGGCTGCCGCGCCGGCACTGGACCTGCGGGCCTATTCCGATGCGAGCGGCGCCATCACGGTGCTCAACGGCGGCGCATCGGCCGACCCCTACTTCGCGATGCAGGCCCTGCTGCTGGCACATGACAACGGCATGGTGATCGCGCAGCCCGCGGAAAAATTCGTCAACTGGCTGCTGCCGCGCCAGAAACCCGACGGCACTTTCGACCGCTTTTGCCGCGGTGCAGCCAACACCTGGGCGGCCTGCCAGAGCGCCGATGCGGACGACTCGCTGCTCGCCATGTGGATGCGCCTGCTGGAAACCATGCCGGACAAGCTCGCCAAAAACCCGGCCTGGCAAAAAAGCCATTCCGTCAGCCAGGCGTCGCTGGCGCATCTGTTCCAGCCTTCGCGCGGCGTGTACATGGTGTCGCCGCTGGTGCTGCATGGCCTGTTCATGGACAACCTGGAAGTCTGGTCACTCAAGGTCCACAGCCGCCAGGCCGCGCAGCGCGCCGAAGCCGGCAAGCTGGCGCGCGCCATTCATGCCACCTTCTGGAATCCGGTCGACAAGCGTTTTCTGGTGTCCACCCAGCTTGAGCAGCGATCGCAGAAAGCCGCGTTCTACCCGGACCACGTCGCCCAGGTTTTTCCGCTGCTGGTGGATTTCCCGCTGTTGCCGGCGGACGCCCGGCAGCATTACCGCGCATGGATGCAGCAGCACCGCAGCGAATGGCTGAACCACGGCAAGGCCGACTATCCCTGGGGTGTGCTGGCCGTGCTGGCGCTGCGCCAGGACGACAAGGCCACGGCCAGTTGCTGGCTGCGCGAAGCCACGCCCCTGCGGCATTCGGCGCGCTGGGCCGTGACCGATGAAACCGCCTACCAGTTGCTGGTCAGCAAGGGCGTGAACGCGGTCGACGCTGCGGCCCGCTGCACCTGAGCGCGAGCGACCGCCCATCCGCCGTCCGATACCCGACCGTTTTTTAGAGGAAGTTTCATGTCCAGAATCACCCCCGTCCTTGCCCTGGCGGCTTGCCTGTTGCCGCTTGCGCCAGTCCTGGCCCAAAGCCAGACGGCCGTGCCCAACCAGGTCAGCATGGCCGCCGCGCCGCCGGCCTCCGAAGGCGCTCCGCCCCAGCGCAGCCTGGAACTCAGCGCGGGGGCGCAAAGGTTGACCGGCGGCTTCGGCAACTGGCGCGACCTGACCCTGCGCGGCACCTACGGCGCCGGCGCGCATGTGTTGCAGGGGGAGCTGTCGCAGCACCATCGTTTCGGTCAGTCGGGCACCTTTGTGGGGGTCAGTGACACCTATACCTTCAACCCCGACTGGCATGCCTCGGTGGCGATCGGCGCGGGTGACGGCGCTTTTTACCTGCCCAAGGCGCGTATCGACGCGACCCTGTACCGCAAGTTTCTGCCCGGCCGCAACCTGGTTGGCTCGGTGGGTGTTGGTTATTACGACGCGCCCACAGGGTATACCGACCGCAGCGTGTCGCTGGGCGCGGCCTATTATTTCGAAGCGCCGTGGATCGTCGAGGGCGGCGTGCGTTTCAACACCAGCAATCCGGGTTCGGTCAAAAGCCAGCAGCAGTTTGTGGCGCTGACCTGGGGTCGCAACAAGCAGGACCTGGTGACCGGCCGCTACGGCTGGGGCAGCGAAGGCTACCTGGCGGTGGCCGCCGGGGCGCAGCTGGTCAACTTCAACAGCCGCGAGGCCAGCCTGAGCTGGCGGCACTGGCTGACGCCGAGCACCGGCGTGCTCGTCGGCGCCAACCGCTACACCAACCCGTCCTACCGCCGCAGCGGCGTGAACGTCGGCATCTTCCACGACTTCTGATCAAGCCCATGAGCTCCAAAACCATTTCTGTTTCCGAGGAGGCGCGCGAGCATGATCGCGTCTTTCATGCCTCGTTTGCCGCGGTCAGGCAAGCCAGGGCGCGCAATGTCAAGGTGCGCCCGCACCGCGCCATCACCCCGCTCAAGGTCACGCCCTGGCTGCTGGCGCAGGCCATCGTGCTGCCGGTGCTGCTGTGTGGCCTGCTGTTCTGGGCCAAGCCGCTGCTGCTGGCGTTCTGGCGCGAATGCATCCTGTTCTGGTCGGCCGGCCTGAACCTGCCTTTCGGTCTGTCCACCCGGCTCAACGAGGCGGGGCAATACGCGCTGGTGCTGTCCAATGTGCCCGAGGGTGACCTGATGCCGGGCATGACCACGATGGTGGTGACCACGGTGCTTGCGCTGCTTGGCCTGGGGCTGTCGATGCGCATGCGCGACGCGGCGCTGCCGCTGAAATACCCGCTGCGCATCTTCTGCGTGGTGCAGCTCATCGCGCTGGCCTGGTTCTGGTTGACCCCCACGCCCTTTCCCTACAGCGTGGCGCGCCACAGCGAGGAACTGATGACCATCGGTTACGTGGTGATCCTGGCCACGCCGCTGATGCTGGCGATGGGTTACTACATCCTGAACCAGGGCCTGTTGTCCAAGCTGTTCCACACCGCGCTGATCCTGCTGTTCCTGATCGTCATGGTGCCGCACCAGGTGCTGGCGCAGGCTTTCCTGATGCAACACCTGTCGGTGCTGTTCATGCCGGTGCTTTACATCTGCTTTGGCGCGGTGTTCGACGCGCTGGTGTTTGTCGCCCTGTATTCCTGGGCGGTGAGCAAGGCCCCGAAAGACGCGACCGTCTGAGTCTGGCCGGCGCCGGCCCGGCCAGGCCGGTCAGTAGCGCACGCTGCAGACTTCGAGGGCGTTCAGGCCGTGGTCGGTGATCACATAACCGCCGGTGCCGTCGTCGTCGAGAAAGCCGTGTTTCTGCAGCGAGGCCACGGTTTTCAGGCCATGGGCGCGGGTTTTGTGCGGCTGCGGCTGTTTGCGCTCGGACGGCGCCACGGCAACGATGCGGAACCCGTAACGCGCATCCTCCAGGCACTCGTACTGCTTGTAGGTCAGGGTCTTCAGGGGCAGGGCGCCGGTGGTGGTGCCGCTCCATTCGAACTCGGGCGGCGCATAACTGACCTGGTAGGCGACTTCTTCGTGGGCAGTTTCCCGGGCGGGTGCGGCTTCGGCCTTGCGCCGCTTCCTGCGCAGCCAGACAAAGACGGCCCCTCCCAGCAAGGCCAGGACGACAAGCACAAACACCACGGATTCCACAACACGCCTTTCAGTCAATGCAGGGATTATCGGCAAAAAGCCGGCGCCCGGTCCGGCTGTGTGGCCAGACGGTCGGCGGCGGCGCTCTCAACGGTCGCCGATGTCGAGTTCATAGTGCGCGTCCCCCATGTAGCGCTCTGCACCAAAGGCGGCGCGCGTGGCTGCCAGTTCGGCCGCCTCCCACTGGTCGGCCAGCAGCTGTTCAGCCGGGCTCAGGTCCCAGGGACGTTCCTGCTCGCCATGCGCCAGCAGCAGCCGCAGCCACGCCCGGTACACCGGCACGACCAGGCTGGCGTCACCCAGCGACGCCTCCAGCGCCGCGCGAAAACGCTGAGCGGCGGCCTCACGTTCCGCTGCGCTGACATCGTCGGTGTGAAAGATCCGCAGTGTGTAGCTCATGCTGCGAGTCTATCGCCCGCAGCACCGGTGCGGCCGATGCGGGCAGGGCAACACCGCCCATGCACTGCAACTAATTTCGTTACTGATCTTGCATTAGCAGTGGAGACATCGGCCAGCGGTCTCCGTACCATCGGATTCTTTTGAAGGAAACCCCATGGCACTGCAATCACCGTTCTTCGGCAAGCGCGACAACGAACCCACCAGCCTGCGACACGGCAGTCCCAATCCGAACCCCTATACCAATGGTTCCCCGGCGGCAGCCACGGGTGCCGCATCGGTGAGCGCAACGCCCGCGCAGGCGAACACCGCAACGGCCGGCAGCCCTTCGCGCGAAGGCGGCAGCAAGCTGACAGTGGGGCCCAACATCAAGCTCAAGGGTGTCGAGATCACCGACTGCGACACGCTGGTGGTGGAAGGCCTGGTCGAAGCCACCATGGACTCGCGCGTGATCCAGATCGCCGAGCATGGCGCGTTCAAGGGCTCGGCCGAAATCGATATTGCCGAGATACACGGCGA
>PNNC01000058.1 GCA_013824015.1 Polaromonas sp. | reverse complement strand
CCCAGAACCGGCAAGGGGTCCAGCGAGCGCCAAATATACCAAGTTGCGACGCTGCAAAACGGCGCCCAGGCGGCGGCGACTTCGCGCGCATCGCTGCGGCTCACCGATTCACCCGAGAAATAATTCTTGCTGATGCCGTTGATCAGGCCAATGTCGTCCAGCGGCAGCACATTGGGACGGCGCAGGTAGAAGATCAGAAACATCTCGGCGGTCCAGCGTCCGATGCCGCGGATCGCGATCAGCTCGGCAATGATGGCCTCGTCGTCCATCGCCTGCCAGTCCTTGACATGCACGGTGCCGGCGTCGAAATGAATCGACAGGTCCACCAGGTATTCGACCTTGCGCGCGCTCAGTCCGGCCGCGCGCATGTCGTCCACCTTGAGCTTGAGCACGTTGCCCGGCGTCATTTTCCGCGGCAGGGCCACAAAGCGGTGCCAGACGGTTTGTGCGGCCTTGACCGAAATCTGCTGGCCGACAATGCTGCGTGCCAGCGTGCTGAAGGCGTCGCCGCGCGACTGCAGGCAGGCGTCGCCGAACTGCGGGATCAGCCGTTTCATGACCCGGTCCTTTTTGACCAGGTGTTTGCAGGCCTCGGCCCAGTACTCGGGAACGCTGGTGGAGTCGGGCTCGGCCACCTCCGCCAGTTCGGTGCTGGCGGGACCGCTTTTCACTATCTTTTTCATAGCTGCTCGCGCCCGCCAGTCATGGGCTGGAGCCCAAAATCGTCTGCAAAAATGACTGGAAAATAGTTCAAGACTGCACTTCCCATGTGGTGCCCCCGGCTGCGTCCTTGAGCACCACGCCCTGCTTGAGCAGGTCCTGGCGGATACGGTCCGCTTCAGGAAAGTTCTTGGCAGCCTTGGCTTCGGCGCGACGGGCGATCAGGGCCTCGATGGCGGCGGCATCGAGCACGGCGCCGGCCTGCAGGAAGGCCGCCGGATCACCCTGCAGCAGGCCCAGCGCGCCACCCAGGTTTTTCAGCAAACCGGCCAGTTCGGCCGAGGCGGTCCGGTTGACCTCCCCGGCCAGGTCAAACAGCACGGCCACCGCTTCGGGCGTGCCGAAGTCCTCATCCATCGCGGCCTTGAAGCGCGCCGCAAAAGGCTGCGACCAGTCGGTGTCCACGGCTGCCGGCGGAACCAGGCTCAGCGCGGTGTACAGGCGCTTGAGCGAATTGCGGGCGTCGTCCAGGTGCGCGTCACTGTAATTGAGGGCGCTGCGGTAGTGCGCACGCACAATGAAAAACCGGACGGTTTCCGGATCGTACTTGGCCAGCACCTCGCGGATGGTGAAAAAATTGCCCAGGCTTTTGGACATCTTCTCGTTGTCCACACGCACAAAACCGTTGTGCACCCAGAACTTCGCCAGCGGCTTGCCGTTGGCGCCCTCGCTCTGCGCGATTTCGTTTTCATGGTGCGGAAACTGCAGGTCGGCGCCGCCGCCGTGGATGTCAAACGTCTCGCCCAGGGTCTGGCAACTCATGGCGGAGCACTCGATGTGCCAGCCGGGCCGGCCGGGCCCGTAGTCGCTGGCCCATTTGGCATCGGCCGGTTCGGCCGGTTTGGCCGACTTCCAGAGCACAAAGTCCAGCGGGTCATCCTTGCCATCCAGCACGGCCACACGTTCGCCGGCGCGCAGCTCGTCGAGCGACTTGCCCGACAGCTTGCCGTAACCGGGGAACTTGCGCACCGCGTAATTGACGTCGCCGTTGCCGGACCGGTAAGCCAGGCCTTTTTGCTCCAGCGTGGCGATCAGCGACAGCATCTGCGGCACGTACTCGGTGGCGCGCGGCTCCAGCGTCGGCGGCTCGATGCCCAGCGCGCCGATGTCCTGGTTCATCGCGACGATCATCTCGTCGGTCAGCGCCCGGATGCTGATGCCGCGCTCGACCGCACGCTTGATGATCTTGTCGTCGATGTCGGTGATGTTGCGCACATAGGTGACGGCATACCCGCTGGTCCTGAGCCAGCGCTGCACCACGTCAAAGGCCATCATCATGCGCGCGTGGCCAATGTGGCAAAGGTCGTAAATCGTCATGCCGCAGACGTACATGCGGACCTGCCCGGGCACCAGAGGCGAAAAATCTTCCACGGCACGCGACAGCGTGTTGTAAATGCGCAAGCTCATGAATGTCTGGATTTCAGCCCGGCTGGAGTCGCCGGACCGGTGAAAACGCTGGATGCGGGGCCAAGCTTAAACTATACCCCTCAGATACAATCGTCCAGTATATCCAGCTGGTCAGGGCCCGTGCAGCACGCTGCAACGCTGGCTCGCAGGCTCATGTTGTTGTGCCAGCCATCCAATGCGTCCCAGAGGAACTATGTCCAAGTCCGCTTCAGTTTCGAGCACACCCCTGTCGGCCGCCCTGCGCTGGCTGGCCCTGGCCGCCGCGCTGTCCGTGTCGGCCGTTCATGCCGATGACTACACCGATGTGAATGACCTGGTCCGCGCGGGCAAGCTGACCGAAGCCATGGCCAAGGCCGACCAGTACCTCGCCGCCAAGCCGCGCGACCCGCAGATGCGCTTCATCAAGGGCGTGATCCAGACCGAAGCCGGCAAGCCGGCCGACGCCATCAGCACCTTCACGAAGATCACCCAGGACTACCCGGAGCTGCCCGAGCCCTACAACAACCTGGCCGTGCTGTACGCCGGCCAGAACCAGTTCGACAAGGCCAGGGCCGCCCTCGAGATGGCGATCCGCACCAACCCCAGCTACGCCACGGCCCATGAGAACCTGGGCGACGTCTACGCCAAACTCGCCAGCCAGGCCTACAGCAAGGCGCTGCAGCTCGACGGCGGCAACGCCGGCGTGCAGCCCAAGCTGGCGCTGATCCGCACCCTCTTCAGTGCCGACACCAAAGGGCCGAAGCCCGGCGCCACCAATTCGTCCTCCGGCCCGGTGACCGTACAGGCGCCGGCGGCTCCCGCCCGTCCGGCGCCTGTGCTGCCGGCCACGCCACCGGCTGCCACACCTGCAGCACCCGCTGCCCCACCGGCTTCGGCGGCACCGGCAGCAGCGGTCGTCAGCGCGGCAGAAAAGGAAGTCGAAGCCGCCGTGCGCGCCTGGGCCAGCGCCTGGGCCGCCAAGGACATGACCGCTTACCTGGGCGCTTACGGCAAGGATTTCGACACGCCCGGCGACCAGTCGCGCAAAGCCTGGGAAGAAGAGCGGCGCAGCCGCATCGTCGGCAAATCCCGCATCAGCGTGAAGCTCAGCAACCTCTCGGTCGACGTCAAGGGCAGCAAGGCCACGGCCAAATTCAAGCAGGATTACAGCGCCGATGCGCTCAATGTCTCCAGCCGCAAGACGCTGGACATGGCCAAGGCCGGTGAACGCTGGCTGATCGTCAGGGAATCGACCGGCGGCTGATGCGGACTGGCCCCGCCTCCGCCAAACGTGCCCCGCGGGGCCCCACGGAATTTTTCTCCTGACCACCTCCATGCAACGGGCTGCCGCTCTTCTTCTGATCGCCCTCTCGGTGCTGTGCAACGCCGCGGCGGCCAACGACAGCAGCGCCAAAAAAAAGCAGAAAAAAGCCTCGCGGACCGCTGCTGAAAAGCGTGAGCGCGCCGTACGGCCGGCTTCCGCCCTGCCGGCCGCCGCCAGGGACGGTGAAGCCGAAGCGCGGCTGATCGAGATCTACAAACTCGCCGGTCAGGCAAAAAGCCGCGATGCCCTGGCCAAAGCCGAGCGCCTGGTGGCCGACCACCCCAACTTCCAGCTCGCGCAACTGGTCTACGGCGACCTGCTGGCCGCGCAGGCCCGGCCGTTGCGCACCCTCGGCGATGTGCCCGATGGACCGGCCAAAGCCGGCGCCAGCATGCTGGTCGACCTGCGCCAGGAATCACTGCTGCGCCTGAAGGCCCTGCGCGAACGCCCCGCGCCCGGCACCGTGCCCTCGCAGTTTTTGGCGCTGTCGCCGCGCAACAAACATGCGATTGCGGTGGACGCCTCCCGGGCCCGGCTGTACCTGTTTGAAAACACCGCCGGCGGCCTCAAGCTGCTGGCCGACTACTACATCTCGGTGGGGAAATCCGGCATCGAAAAATCGGTCGAGGGGGATTCGCGCACGCCGCTGGGCATCTACTTCGTGACCAGCAATCTGGACCCGAAGTCCTTGAAGGATTTCTACGGCGCCGGTGCGCTGCCGATCAATTACCCGAATGCGCTGGACCTCAAGCGCGGCAAGACCGGCAGCGGCATCTGGCTGCACGGTACGCCACCCACGCAGTTTGCGCGCGCGCCGCTGGCCAGCGACGGTTGCGTGGTGCTGGCCAATCCGGACCTGGAGCGCATTATTCGCACGGTGGAAGTGCGAACCACGCCGGTGGTGATTGCGCAAAGCCTCAAGTGGGTCGCGCCGCACAGTGCGCGGGCCGAGGGCAAGACCTTCGAAGACGCCTTGCAGAACTGGCAGAAGGCGCGTTCCGGCAGCGACCTCGCCGCCCTGACCAGCCTGTACACCAGCGACTTCAACAGCTACGGCAAGACACTGGCCGAATGGACGGCCGTGCTGCGCACCGATCTCGACAAGCGGGCCGGCCGCCCGGTGCAACTCAAGGACTTGTCCTACCTGCGCTGGACCGATGCCAACGACACCATGGTGGTGACCTTTGGCGAGGTGATCAGTGGCGCCCGCACCGGCTCCACCCGGCGCCAGTACTGGGTGCGCCAGGGCGGTCAGTGGAAGATATTTTTTGAAGGAGTGATCGGATGACGTTCAGCAAACACACGCGCCGGGCCTGTCTGGCCCTGGCTGCCCTGGGCCTGGTCGCCGGTCAGGCCTGGGCCCAGGCCACCAGCGCACCGCGGGTGAAATTTGCCACCAGCGCCGGGGACTTCGTGGTCGAGGTGTATCCCGACAAGGCGCCCAAAACCGTCGAAAACTTCCTCCAGTACGTGAAGGACAAACATTACGACGGCACGGTGTTTCACCGCGTGATCAACAACTTCATGGTGCAGGGCGGCGGCTACGACACCGGCTTCGCCGAAAAGAAAACCCGCGCGCCGGTGCCGCATGAGGGCCGCGAGGCGCTGGCAAAAGGGGGCGACAAAAACGTGGTCGGCACACTGGCCATGGCACGCACCAGTGACCCGAACTCCGCCTCGTCGCAGTTTTTCATCAACGTCAAGGACAATGACTTCCTGAACCCGACGCTGATCCCGCCGGGCGACCCGGTGCCGAAGTTCGAGTACCAGGGCCGCGTGTATGAAAATACGCCGCGCGCCCAGCTGGTCAACGCGCCGCAGCTGTTTGGCTACACCGTGTTCGGCAAGGTGGTCAGCGGCATGGATGTCGTCAGCAAGATCAAGGCCGTCCCGACAGGCGCGGGCGGCCCCTTCCCCGGCGATGTGCCGAAAACGCCCATCGTCATCAATTCCGCAACCCTCATCAAGCAAACACCATGAGCAATCCCCAAGTCGAACTCCACATCGCCGGTCACGGCGTCATCACCCTTGAACTCGACCAGGCCAAGGCGCCGAAGTCGGTCGCCAACTTCCTGAGCTATGTGGCCAAGGGCCACTACGACGGCACGGTTTTCCACCGCGTGATTCCGGGCTTCATGATCCAGGGCGGCGGCTTCGCGCCCGGCATGAAACAAAAGCCCTCGGACGCACCGATTGCCAATGAAGCCGCCAACGGCCTGAAAAACGACAAGTACACCGTGGCCATGGCACGCACCAGCGTGCCTGACTCGGCCACCGCGCAGTTTTTCATCAACGCCTCCGACAACGGCTTCCTGAACCACAGCTCGCCGACACCGTCGGGCTGGGGTTATGCGGTGTTCGGCAAAGTGGTTTCAGGCACCGACGTCGTCGACAAAATTGAAGCCGTCAAGACCGGCAGCAAGGGCGGCCACAGCGATGTGCCGCAGACCGACGTCGTGATCGAAAAAGCGGTCGCGCTTTAAGCCGCCCCGGCCCGACAAGGTGTCCATGGCCACGGCCGTGCCCCGGATCGCCGAGCTGACCGCTCCGGCGGCCTGGCGCACGGTCGATTTCATTTCCGACATCCATTTGCAGGCCAGTGAGCCGGCCACCTTCGCCGCCTGGCAGGCCTACATGGCAGGCACGCCGGCCGACGCCGTGTTCATTCTCGGCGACCTGTTCGACGTCTGGGTCGGTGACGATGTGGTGGATGGCGATCGCTCCGGCTTCGATGCGGCCTGCGCGCAGGTGCTGCAACAGGCCGGCGAACGCCTGGCGCTGTTTGTCATGCATGGCAACCGCGACTTCCTGGTGGGCGCGGCCCTGATGACGCGTTGCCGCAGCACCCTGCTGGACGACCCCACGCTGCTGGACTTCGCCGGGCAGCGCTGGTTGCTGAGCCACGGCGACGCGCTGTGCCTGGACGATCTGGACTACATGCGCTTTCGCGAGCAGGTGCGCAGCGCGGCCTGGCAACACGCCTTCCTGGGCAAAGCGCTGGACGAACGTCAGGCCATCGCACAGGATCTGCGCCGGCAGAGCCGCGCGCAGCACGACAGGCGCCGCCTGTCGGGTGAAACATACATCGACGTCAATGCGGATGCCGCACGGCTGTGGCTGCAGGCAGCGCAGGCGCCGGTGCTGATCCACGGCCATACGCACCAGCCGGCCACCCATGAACTGGGCGGCGGCCTGCAGCGCGTGGTGCTCAGCGACTGGGACGCGGCCGCCACGCCACCGCGGCTGGAAGTGCTGCGCCTGACTGCAGCAGGCCCGCAGCGTATGGCCCTGAGCTGATGCTGAACCGGCTTGTGAAACTGCTCAAAGGCCAGCCGGCCGGGCGCGACATCCCCGACGCGCTCTGGCAGGCCACGCTGGCCGACTACCCCTTCCTGGCGCAGTTGCCCGACAGCCAGCGCAACGCGCTGCGCACGCTGAGCGGGCGCTTTCTCGCGCAAAAGGAATTCCACGGCGCGCAGGGCCTGGTCATCACCGATGCCATCGCGGTGGCGATTGCCGCGCAGGCCTGCCTGCCGGTGCTGCAGCTGGGCCTGGACTGGTACGACGATTTTGTCGGCATCGTGGTGCACCCGGGCCAGATGCTGGCGCGCCGCGAGCAGACCGACGAAGCCGGCGTGGTGCACCGCTACAGCGAGGTATTGGCCGGTGAAGCCATGGAAGGCGGGCCGGTGACCCTGAGCTGGCAGGACGTGGCCAGCGCCGGAGACCTGGCCGGCCACGGCTACAACGTGGTGATCCACGAGTTCGTCCACAAGATCGACATGCGTGACGGCACGCCCGACGGTTGCCCGCCGCTGCCCTCGCGCGCGGCGCGCGGCATCTGGCACGACACCATGCAGGCGGCGTATGACGGCTTTCGCGAGAAGGTCACCATCGCCGAACGTTTCGGTGGCGAGCCGACCTGGCTGGACCCGTATGGCGCCACCGCACCGGCCGAGTTTTTTGCGGTGGCCTGCGAGGCCTACTTCGTGAACCGGTCGCGCTTTAACGAAGACTTTCCGGCGCTGACCCCGCTGTTCGACCGGTTTTTCAGGACCGATCAGCCGCCAGCGCTGGGGTGACACGCGCCAGCTGGCGCCAGTGCCCATTCCGCACGCTCCACCGGCACACGCCTCCGGCGTGGCGCGCGACGATATGGAGCTGGCACTGGCGATCAGGAAACTCCAGCACAACCCCAAAACCCCCGGGCGTGTACCGCTGCGCCGTGCGGCGCAGCCGGTGGTCATCCGGCGTAGTAAAGCACCGCGATGAAATGGCAGGCCGTGCCCGCCGCCACAAACAGGTGCCAGACAAAATGGCCGTAACGCCAGCGGCTGTCGCTGACGAAAAAAACCACCCCCAGCGTGTACGCCAGCCCGCCGGCCAGCAGCCAGAACAGGCCCCAGCCGGGGATCAGTTCCCACATCGGCTTGACCGCGATCAGCGCAATCCAGCCCATCGCAAGGTACAGCGCGGTGGACAGGCGCGGATAACGGATGCCGGCTACCGCCTTCACCGCAACGCCCGCCAGCGCCATGGTCCAGACCAGGCCGAACAGCGTCCAGCCCCAGGGGCCGCGCAACACGCCCAGCGTGAACGGTGTGTAGGTACCGGCAATCAACAGGTAGATCGCGCCGTGGTCCAGAATCTGGAACACCCGCTTGGCCCGGTTGGGCGGCAGCGCGTGGTACAGCATGGAAGCGCTGTACAGCAGCACCATCGCCGCGGCAAAGATGCTGGCACCGACCACAGCGCCCGCATCGCCGCGCTGCACGGCAGCCCCCAGCAGGAAAGGTGTTGCCACGAGCACCGCAAGCAGGGCCAGCCCGTGACTGACGCTGTTGGCGATTTCCTCGCCCAGGCCCTGCGTCCTGTCCTGCCCGGCAGGCACAGGCTGCGCCAGCGCATTCATCGTTTCAGCAAGGCCTTCAGCACATTCTGCAACCGCCGCACATGCGCCGCGTCGTAGGGCGCGGCCAGCACCTTGGCGGTGTCGTCACCCCAGGTCTGCGCCGGCGTCGGGTCGTTGCGTTTGGTCAACAGCACCAGTTGCAGCATGCGGCGCGCGCTCAGGTGTTCGGCCGGGGTTGGCAGCTCGGCGGCAATCTCCAGCCGCAGCAGGGTTTCTGCGGCATCGCCCTTGGGCGCGGACGACAGCGCTTTCATCCATGCGCTGCGGGTCGCCGGCGTCACCAGCTTGCCGAGCGCCTGGGCATCGGGCAGCAGCGCCGGGTCGCGTTTTTCCCAGGCCGTCAGCAGGTGGGTCAGCACTTCGCCATGCGCCTGTTCAGACAGCTTGCGCAAGGCCTGTTGCGCATGTTCGAAGGCTTCGCGTTGTGCGCGGAAGGCCGCGTCGCCCAGTCGCGGGCCGCGTTCTTCATACGCCGGCCGGTCGTTGAAGCGGCCCTCGCGCTCGGGACGGTAGGGCTCGAACTTGTTGTCGGCGGGACGGTTGCCGCGGCCGTCGGGCTTGCCGCCACCGGGGCGCGCATCCTTGCGGTCGCCGAACTTGCCGCCGCGGCCCGCAGGCGCAGCCTCGGCCTTGCGCATGCCGGGGCGGTCGTCGCCGCGCATGGCGACCACCGGTTTGGCCGGTTTGGGCGGCGGGGCGGCTGGCGCAGGCGCGGCATCGGCCGGAGCGGAACTGTCCTCCTCCGCCGCAGGCTCTGCCGATGCGCTGGCCGCTTCAGCAGGCTCGGCACCGTCTGCTATGGTTTCAGGAGCAACTTGCTCAGGCGCATCAGGGGCTGGCGCCTGATTTGATTCAGCAACCGGGCTTGCGGCCGGGTCTGCCGGTGCACTGGCAGCGGGCGCCGGCGCGGCCGCCGGCTTGAACTGGCCGCGCAAACCGGCTTCGAGGTCGGCCATCGCGACGCGGATTTTTTGCACGTCGCCGCTGGCATTGGCGGCATCCAGTGCTTTCGACAACTCCAGCACCCGGCGGTCATGTTCGCCCAGCGTGGACGCGGCTTTTTCGCGCTCGGCGGTCTTGCGCTGGAAGGCGTCGTCGATCGGCTTGCGGAAGGCGTCCCAGAGTTTTTGCTCCTGCTTGCGCTCGATCGGCACGCCCTGGGCCTCATGCTGCCAGCGCTGCTGCAACTGCTTGACGGCGTCGATGCGCAGCTGCGGCTCGGCGCCCAGCAGCTGGGCTTCCTCGATCATGGCCTTGCGGCGCGCCAGGCTGTCGGCGCGCGCGGCCTTGAGCGCCGCGTCGGCCTGGTCCATCGCGGCCTTCCACTGCGGCTGGATCTCGGCAAAGGCTTTTTCGCTCAGGTGGCCGGCTGCCGTCCACTTCTCGACAAAACCGTTGAGGCTGCGGATCTGGTGTTTCCAGTCGGTGTTGCCCTGGTTGGCTGCGGCCCAGGCCAGCACCTCGTCAATCAGCAGGCGGCGTTCGGCCTTGACGGCTTCGGTCTGCTCCTTGACTTTTTCCAGCCAGACCTCGACCACCTTGTGGGCTTCGTTGCAGGCATCGTCAAAACGTTTCCACAGCGCGTGGTTGGGTGTGCCGCCCTGGTCGCTGGTTTTCCAGAGTTCACGCATCGCACGCAGCGCTTCCTGCTGCTTGCGCCCGCCCAGCGGTTTGGCCACCAGCGCCTCGGCCTTGGCGACCAGCTCTTCGCGGATCTGGTCGGCGCGCCAGCGCTGCCAGCCTTCGAGTTCACCGGCGGAGGTCAGCGCCGCATGGGCCGCGGCCTCCAGCGTGCTGTCGATGTTGCGGATGTTGTCCTTGAGCGCCTGGCGCAATTCGGCGGCGACCTTGGGCGTGGACTTGCCGTGGCCTTCGGTGACCTCATGCTCGAGTTTGGCGAGCGCGGCCTGCACGATGGCGGCCGACTTTTCACGCATCTCCTTGAGCACGGCCGGATCGATTTTGGCCTTGGGCGCGCGCGCAGCGGGCTCGCCGGCCGCGCCCTCGGCGGCACGCGGCTGGCCGCGGGCCGCGCGCAATTCGTCGGCCCAGACCGGCACGGCGGGCAGCGGTGCGGCTGCATCTTCAGCGGCGGCCACGGCCAGTGACAAGGCGCCCTGGAAGGCTTCCCACACGGCCAGCAACTGGCCGCGCGAGGCGTCGAGCAGCGGCGGGAACTTCGCGTCCACGCTGGCCCAGTTGGCATCCTGCGCAATCTCGTCGGCCTGGCCCTGCCAGTGCGTGACGTCGGCGCGCAGCGCGTCCCAGGCGGACTGCGCATCGCGCCAGGGCTTGGTCGACAACACCTCGATGCGCTGGGCAATCAGCACCGCGGCTTCGCGCTGCACCTGGGTGCGGTGCTGCAGGTCCTCGATGGTCTTGACGCGGTCGGCGAGCTGACCCTTCAGCCCGGCCAGCGGTTCACGCGACAGCGGCGCACCGGCCTTGGCCGCATCGCGCTGCCAGGCCAGGGCATCGGCGAGGTTGAGTTTTTTCAGCGCCAGCAGGGCCTGGCCTTTTTCAGCCCACTCGGCGGCCACGCTTTCCTGGTTCCTGGCGCGTTTGGCCTCGTCGATTTTTTCCTTCAACGGCTTGGCCGCGCCCTTGTCACGGTTGGCGAGGTCCTTGTAGACCTCGGCCATCTGTTCGGCGCTGGGCTCGGTGGCCAGCCACTCGCGGATGCGCGCGGTGCGCTCGCCGGAGGTCGGCGCCGAAAAGGCGCCACCGGTCAGGCCGTCCAGCGGATGGCTGGCGCCCGGTTGGTTGGACGGCGTTTTCACGGCAGAGGTATCAGGCTTGGATGGTTTGGACATGAGGGGAACGCAGCATAAAAATTAAAAAGGCCTGGCCGGGAAATAAGTTGCAGGCTGAATGCGGCGGGGGCGGGTCAGGCCCCGGCGCTGCATCGCGGCCAGCGATGGCGGTCCGGACGGGTGGGAAGGGATCAGTGAGCGGGAAACATACGGGCCATGGCTCTCAAAAAGGCTCTCAAGGCCGGGACATACCCGCGCTTTAAAAATAAAGCACAGCGGGTATTTTCGCTGTTTTTACGGCATCGCCAAATTCAGCTCCGCGCGGGGTGTCCATTGGGTGTCCGGCGGCACGGTTTTGGCAGCGCCGAGGAACAGCCTGGCCGGCGCCAGATCGCGGCCCGCCAGGTAGTCCCTGACCGCCACGCTGCGCCTGAGGGCCAGCTCGCGCATCGCGTCCTCGGTCACCGCGATATCGGCCAGCAGCAACTTTTCCATCTCGGCGGCCGGCAGGTTTTTGGCCATGCCGACCAGATTGCGCGGCTTGGTGATGTCGGCGCGCTGGTAGACCTCCTTGAGCAGCGCCGGGTATTCGGCCGCGCTGACGGTGACACCGCTCAGGGCCGTGCTGCCCTGGGTCACCAGGCCGCGGCGTTTTTCGGCGCGCAGCAGCTGGTCCAGCCGTTCCCGTCGGTAGCCTTCGCGCTCGGCGTCCAGACTGGCGGTACCGACGACGGTGAGTTGCAAGGCAGGACGATCGGTCAGCGCCTTCGCCACCTTGTCGAGACTGGCGGTGGCCTCCGGCGCCAGCCGCGCGCTGCCCGGCGCAAAACCGACACTGGCCAGCTCGTCCCCGCCGCCACCAAAGGCACCGGCCAGCAGGCTGAACGGCGCGGTGATGGCCTTGACGATGACGTTGAGGATCACCTTGACGATCACCGGGCCGAGGCTGAACTGCGGGTCGTTGAGCGAGCCACTGATCGGCAGGTCGATGTCGATCACACCGTTGCGGTCGGCCAGCAGCGCCACAGCCAGCTTGACCGGCAGGCTGGCGGTCGAGCCCTCGACCTTGTCGCCGAAGCTGAGCTGGTTCAGCACCACCTTGTTGTTCGCGGTGAGCTGGCCATCGGGCTGCACCACATAGTTGACGTCGACACTGAGTTTGCCGCGGTTGATGCCGTAACCCGAGTACTTGATGGCATAAGGCGACAACGGCGGCAGTTCCAGGTCACGCACCTTGCCCTGGATGTCCAGCGCCAGCGGTTGCGCCAGCGGGTTGAGTTTGCCGGTGATCTCCAGCGAGGCCGTGCCTTCGGCGCGGCCGCGCAGCTCCAGGTCAGCCATCGCCGGCGCGCCGGCGGCGGGCGCCGATGAAAAGGCGCTGAGCTTGCCGCTGAGCTCGCTGAGGTTGGCCGAGTAGTTGGGTTTGACAAAACGGTCGGAAAACAGCACCCGGCCGTTGATGAGTGTCATCGGACCGACGTTGATGAGCGGCGCCGGCGCTGATCGGGCGCCTGTCGCCAGCGCTGCAGTTTTTGCACGATTTTGGCCTCCAGCCCCTGTCTGCATTGCATCAGCCGCTCCTGATTTTGTAGCATCGATGGCGCCGGAAGCCGGCGGCTTGAGCAGGTCCTGCAGGTTGATGCGGCCTTCGGGCGTGACGATCACACGCGCAAAGAAGTCGCTCAGCACGGTTTCGCGCACGTCCACCCGGGTGGCTTTCGCCGGCTCCAGCGCCACCTGCAGGCCGCGCAGTTTCAGCGCCTTCCACGCCAGCAAGCCCTCGCTGGGCGCCAGCGTGTTGGAGCGGAACTCCTCCAGCGCCACGTCGCCGGCCAGTTGCGCCTGCGGGCCGGCCGGCGTCTGGCGCCAGGCGACGCGGCCGCGGAAGCTGGCGTCGGCCCGCAGCAGGTCGATGTTGAGCTGCTCACCGAAATAGGGCTCGAAGGCCTGCACCGGCAGACGCTGCAGCACCAGCTGGCCCTGGGCCTGCAGCGGCGCCAACCCCAGGCTGCCCTTGAAATCCAGCTTGCCCGGCTCGAAACGCCCGCTCGCCAGTTGCAGCGATGCGTTCAGCGGCATCGGTTTCGCCGCCTGCGCCCGGGCCGCTGGCCGCTCATCGAGCACCAGCCCCTGCAGCTGGGCCTTGACACTGCTGACCTCAAAAGCCACCGGCTTGGCGCCAGAGCGATCCGAAAACGACATGGCGCCGCCATCCAGCAACAGCTCGGCGATGGCCACACCCCAGGCCGGCGCGGCTGTCGACGCGGGCGACGGCGCGGTCTGGCCACGCGCCGCCATCCAGCGCTGGTACATCCAGCGGCTGTTGGCATCACGATCAACCCGGACCTGGGGCCGGGTCAGGCGCATGCTGGCGGCCTTGAAGGTCTGGCCGGCCACGTCGATGTCCATGCCGCTGACATCGACCCGCTGCACCGACACCAGCGATGTTTTGCCTTCGGCCAGCAGGATGTCGCGCACCGCGAGCTGGGGCGAGCTGACCGTCAGCAGCTGCGCCTTGTCGCCGGCCGCCGCCTGCCACTGGATGCCGAGCTCCGCATCGAGCTGGCCATTGAGCGCCGGCAGCAGAAACTGGCCGATGTACTTGGCGGCCATGTCCAGCGGCCAGGCCGCCAGCGTCGCCCTGACATCGGCAGCCGCATCGGTCGCGCTGCCGCTGAAGCTCAGCAGCGCGGGTGTGGCCGCCGGCGCCGGCGCGGCGATGCCGGCCTGGACCGCTTTTCTGCGGGCGGCGGCGGGCGGCGCGGCGGCAGCCACCGCCGCCGCGTCCAGCGCGATGGCGCCCTTGAACTGCAGCGGCGCGGCGGCCGAAAAGGGATAGCTGATCGCCGACGCGTCCAGCACCAGCCCGTTCAGGCGGATCTGCGCGGGTGAGGCCAGGCTTTGGTCCAGCCAGTTGACCATGCCGCCACGCACGGCGAGGCTGGCGACCTGGACTTTCCAGGGCGCGGCGCGGCCTGCCCCGGGCGCAGCTGCCGTGGGCGTCTGGCTTGGTGCAGCATTTTTACCGCCAGCCCTTATGGAACGGTCATCAGAAGCTATGTTTTTTGTAGCAATCGCGGGGCCGGCCGGCAGCAGGTTCAGCCGCCCGCTGCGATCACGCGTAAGGTTGAGCACGGGGGCCGTGAGCACCACCGACGACAGCCGGACCAGCTGCTCCAGCGGCCGGACCTCGTCCATCACCAGCTGCAGGCGCTCGAAACCCAGCAACTCGGGGGCGGATGCCGGCGCGCCGGCGGCGCCGAGCAGGCGCACCTGGCTGGCCGTGACCGAACCGGAGATCCTGACCACGGTGTCGGGCGCCTGTTCAAAAGCCACCTGGATATCGGCATCGAGCACCCCGCCCTGCAGTCGCAGCGGCAGGCTGGCCGGCAGGTAGCCGAGATAAGGCCGCAGGTCCAGCGCGTTGAGCCTGAAGGTGGCGTCGGTCTTGCGGGTCTGCGCAAAGGGTGTGCCTTCGGCAGCGGTGTCGAACCGGCTGCCATTGAGCGCGAAGGTCAGGTGTGGCGCTGTCTGGATGTCGCGCTGGGAACGCAGGTTGCTCAAAAAGGGGACGGACAGCTTCAGCTCGCGCAACTCGTGAAGCTTGCGCACCGACAGGTCATTGAAGTCGGCGCGGCCACCGGTCAGCACCAGGTTGTAGAGCGCAAAACGCGGTGGCTTGCCGGCCGGCTCGTCGGACGCGGGCCTCAGGCGCGCCACGATGTCGTCGATGTCGTAGCGCCCCTGGCCGAGATGGGTCAGCGACAGCACCGGATCTTCCACCTGGAGGGCGTCCACCACCGGTGCCAGCCGCAGCAGCGATTGCAGCTCCGCATCTACATAGAGACGCTTGATGCTCAGCTGGGGAGATCCCTGGGCCAGTTCAGGCGACGCAGCCGGGGAAGCGCCGGCTTTCGCAAGCACCAGGTCGTGCAGCGTGAGCTCCAGCGACCAGGGCCGGAAATCCACCTTGCCCACCGTGAGCTGGCGCCCCAGCTTCTGCGATCCGGCGGTCTCCAGTTGCCACTTGAGCAGGCCGGGCACTGCGGCCCAGGCCAGCAACCAGACCATCAGCAGGCTGCCCGCAGCCCAGGCCAACCGGCGCTGCCAGCGCGGGGATCGCATCACTGAATTGGCCCGGGCCGGGAGGCCGCGCCAGATATGGGCCCAGCGGCCACGCATCTCGTTGCTTGTCATAAGCACCGAGTTTTGGGGGCCTGCACGCAAAGGTCAATGAATTTCTGCGCGGATGCCTGCCTGCAGAAATGAAAAACCCCGGGCAGCTGGGCCGACCGGGGCTGACGGCGGGCATAACGCCCATGCCGTCTGGTTTCGCAAAGGAGAGAAGTTTCGTCTCCAGTGCGATGAGAGCAAGTGATTGCTCCCGAGGTTGCCGGGTTGGTTACCGGTGATGCTTGAGGTACTCAAGCAACTGCAGGTTATCCGCCGTGCGCCCGGCACGCAAGCCAATATTTGTAATCAAAAAATGTCCGGCGATTGCGGTTTTCTTGCCGGCTTTACATATGCGCGACAGGTCGGGAATTTGTCCTACAGACACACGGGAAATCCCGCCGCTGTATCCCGAGATGACGCTTGATCGAATGCTCCAGCGTTTTCTCCAAGAACGCTGCAAAGCCTTGAAGTAGCTGGACTTTACTGGCAAAACATACAGTTGATTGGCCGCTGCACGGCCAACGGAAGCCGTCTTAGGGAGCTTGGTCAAAACAGCCCGGAAGCGCCAGAAACCGGGGCTTTGGCCTTGAATTATGCTATTTATGCCAAAAATTGATATATCGATTCACTTTGATATTATTGACAAGTTATTTAGACCCCTCATAGAATTCGCCGTCCCGAGGAAACCAAGGGACAACCCGAACCCGCTGCCGAACCCGG
The DNA here is from genome assembly GCA_013824015.1 of Polaromonas sp. GTDB lineage: Bacteria > Pseudomonadota > Gammaproteobacteria > Burkholderiales > Burkholderiaceae_C > Polaromonas. The sequence goes on along the minus strand of PNNC01000058.1, from coordinate 59,173 downwards.
CAAAGTCAGACAAGGGGTCCACACCCCCGGGGCCAAGGCCCTGGTTTGATGGCGACCCAATCAAGGTGTGACGGCTTGCAGAAGCCGCCGCACGTAGAAAGGAGTGCTATGACAGCGCTAGGACAATCCAGCCCCGCATCCACCTTGCGGGCAATCCAGAAAAACGTGGGCGCCAGTCTGGCCAATATTGCAGACGACATCGCCCAGGGCTTTTTTGAAATCACGCACAACAGCTTCGCCCTGGTCGGTCTGGCCGTGGTGTTTGCCGTGATCACCCTCACCGCCCGGCCCGACTTGCGTCAGGCCGGCGAGTCGCGGCTGATGAGCTGGCTGCAGGAGCGCCAGGAAGCCGCCATCGGTTACACCGAGCCGGATGCCATCGACCGCGCCACCGCCGCCAATCCCAAGGACCTGCCCAAACAGCAGGCTGCCGTGGCCTTCTGGCTGAGCCGCAAGTACGGCGTCGCGCCTGAGCCGCTCAGCGTGCTGGTCGCCGAAGCCTTCGAAATCGGCCAGAAAGCCAAGCTCGACCCCACGCTGATCCTGGCCATCATGGCGATCGAATCGGGCTTCAACCCGTTCGCCCAAAGCCCGGTCGGCGCGCAGGGCCTGATGCAGGTCATGACCAAGATCCACCACGACAAGTATGAAAACTTCGGTGGCAAGCTGGCCGCCTTCGACCCGGTGACCAACCTGCGTGTCGGCGTCAAGGTGCTGCAGGAATGTATTGCCCGCGCCGGCTCGCTGGAAGCCGGCCTCAAGTTCTACGTTGGCGCGGCCAACCTTGAGAGCGATGGCGGTTACGCCGCCAAGGTGATGGCCGAACACGCCCGGCTGCAGGCCGTCGCCAATGGTCGGGCGCCGGCGTATGCGCCGGTGCGGCCGCCGCTGGCGATCCCGGCATCGCTGCCGCTGGGCGGCGACAGCCCCGACATGCCCGGGCCCAAAGCCAGCGAGAAGGTCGCCAGCCTGTCGATGTCCTGAGGTTCTGGCCGGGGCGAACCCGGCCGGACAGCGACTCCGTTACACTAGCCAGGTGCGCGACTGGCGATAGGCTTGCCCTGATCACGGGGCAAGGCTGACGTGGGATACCACTGGGAAGCGCACCGCCGGCTGTCATCGGTGACAGCGGCGTTCAGCCGTTCGCCTGGGCAGCCCTTGTTTCATGCACCTCCGTGCCAGGACAGGGACCACGTCTTGAAGGACTGCCGTGTATCACCGAAACATTCTCGTCGAACAAACCGATCCCGAACTGTGGGCTGCCATCGTTGCTGAAAACGCGCGCCAGGAGCACCACATCGAGCTGATCGCCAGTGAAAACTACGCCTCGCCCGCCGTGATGGCCGCGCAGGGTTCACAGCTCACCAACAAATACGCCGAAGGCTACCCGGGCCGCCGCTACTACGGCGGCTGCGAACATGTGGACGTGGCCGAGCAACTGGCCATCGACCGTGTCAAGCAGATCTTCGGCGCCGATGCCGCCAACGTGCAGCCGCATTGCGGCGCGTCGGCCAATGAGGCCGTGTTCCTGGCGTTCCTGAAACCCGGCGACACCATCATGGGCATGAGCCTGGCCGAAGGCGGCCACCTGACCCACGGCATGGCGCTCAACATGAGCGGCAAGTGGTTCAACGTCGTGTCCTATGGCCTGAACGACAAGGAAGAGATCGATTACGACGCGATGGAGCGCAAGGCCCACGAGTCCAAACCCAAACTGATCATTGCCGGTGCCTCGGCCTACAGCCTGCGTATCGACTTCGAGCGTTTCGCGAAAGTGGCCAAGGCCGTTGGCGCGATCTTCATGGTGGACATCGCCCACTACGCCGGCCTGGTCGCCGCGGGTGTGTATCCCAACCCGGTGCCACACGCCGACGTGGTGACCTCGACCACCCACAAAAGCCTGCGCGGCCCGCGCGGCGGCATCATCCTGATGAAGGCCGAACACGAGAAAGCCATCAACAGCGCGATTTTCCCCGGCCTGCAGGGCGGACCGCTGATGCATGTGATCGCCGCCAAAGCGGTTGCCTTCAAGGAAGCGCTGGCGCCCGAGTTCAAGACCTACCAGCAGCAGGTCCTCAAAAACGCCCAGATCGTTGCGGACACCCTGACCCAGCGCGGCCTGCGCATCGTCAGCGGCCGCACCGAAAGCCACGTGATGCTGGTCGACCTGCGTTCCAAGAACATCACCGGCAAGGAAGCCGAAGCGGTGCTGGGCAGCGCCCACATGACAATCAACAAAAACGCGATCCCGAACGACCCGGAAAAGCCCATGGTCACCAGCGGCGTGCGTATCGGCACCCCGGCGATGACCACCCGCGGCTTCAAGGACGAGGAAGCGCGTCTGACCGCCAACCTGATCGCCGACGTGCTCGACAATCCGCGTGATGCGGCCAACATCGAGGCGGTGCGCGCCAAGGTCAATGCGCTGACCAGCCGCTTCCCGGTCTACCGCTGACCATGGTGCCATCGGGCGCTACTGTTTTGATAGCTGCTTGCGCCCGTTTCACATGGGCTGGCGGCCAATAATGTTCATCATTCCAGGCCATTTCGCATGAAATGCCCGTTCTGCGGCAATCTGGAGACCCAGGTGGTGGAGACCCGGGTGTCGGAGGACGCAGACTTCATACGGCGCCGCCGCCAGTGCGGCGCCTGTGAAAAACGCTTCACCACCTACGAGCGTCCAGACGTCAACTTTCCGGCGATTGTCAAAAAGGACGGACGCCGCATCGAGTACAAACGCAGCAAGATCCTGGGGTCCATGAACCTCGCCTTGCGCAAGCGGCCGGTCAGCACCGAGCAGGTGGATTCGGCGATCGAACGGATCGAGGAAAAGCTGCTGAACCTCGGCCTGCGTGAAGTGCCTTCCACACGCTTGGGCGAGCTGGTGATGCGCGAGCTGAAAAAGCTCGACAAGGTGGCCTATGTCCGTTTTGCCAGCGTTTACCGCAGCTTCGAGGACATCGACGAGTTCAAGACGCTGGTCGACGAGGTGCGGCGCTAGGCGTCCCGCTTCGCCGCTGCGCTAACGCCAGCAATCCGCCACGGTCGGGCCTGTTGCACTTCGCCCCTTCACACCCGTGTTGGTCACGGTCAGCGATCCGCATTTGTCGGTCGACATGCTGCCGGAGGGTGTCGCCGTCAGGGTGTAGGAGTTGACCGTCGCGGCAACACTCAAGGTGTAGCGGGTGGGACCACCGGCCGGGATGGTCTGCAGCCGCGTTGGCAGCGCAGGGTTGCCGTTGGCCGCCGTGCTGTACCGGTTGTTGGCGCCATAGTAGCGCTCCATGAACTGCTGAGCCTCCAGCAGGGCCGCCGTCGCCTCGGACCGGTTACCCCGCCGGATGTAGTCCGTGTAGGCGGGATACGCAACCGCAGAAAGAATGCCGATGATGGCCACCACGATCATGAGTTCGATCAAGGTGAACCCTGAAGCGCGCCGCGCAGGACGGCCCTGGAAGGAGACATGAACGGCTTGCATTGGCGTGCTTTCTTAACGGATCGGTGGGTTGATGATACGGCGCCAGACCCTGTCCTTGATCGCCTGGGGGGGTATCGGATCCTCGGGTTCGCACAGACGGTTGCCGGATGTGGTTTCCACGGCAGCCCCCAGCTTGAAGCCAGGTGGACAGAAGGATCCACCATCGCCACTGCCGGTGCCGCGATCATTGCCGGGCAGGTACACCTTCTCACCGCCAGGGCTGGTGGTGAAGTAGCCCGAACTGGTGGAGTCCGATGAGTTCACCGTGTTGTCCCCATTGGTGTCGAACAGGCGATACGTCGGGTTTTCGCCGGTCAGCACCGGCAGCACAAACGTGATGCCCACACCGGTGGAAGCGTCGCAGGCAACGATGTTCTGCGCCGGCGCCAGCGTGCTGACGAGGGCCAGGGTCTTGCCGATGGGCAATGGCCGGGCGATCGACCGCAGGCCCGTGATGATGCTCAGGTCGATGACCCATCCGCGCTGCGTCGTGAAGTCCACGTCAGTTCCAGCCACGTCATACAGGACGGCCCCGCCGACACCGGCCGTCGATGTCACCGTGCGTGTTGACAGCGAGTTGCGGTTCATGGGTCGCGCAAATGCCACGTCCGAGGGCTTGTCCCACACGCCATAGAGGGCCTGAACCGCCGTCGAGTTGGCATCGGTTTCCGTCGACAGCAAACCGGTGCCGAAAATCAGCATCTTGCCGCCATCGGGATGGTCAAACAGCGTGGGGGGCTGGCTGATGGGCTGCGCCACGCCACCACTGCTGGCGGCAGTGAACAGGGCGGTGCCACCTGCGACCTCGAACCGGCTGGCCGCCGAAGCGTTGTAGTTGAACTTCCACAGGTTGCCCTTGAGGTCGCCGGCAAACAAGTTGGTGATCTGTCCCAGGCTGTTGCGCTGAAGGGAGACGCCGCTCAAGCCATTGGACCCCGCAGCTTCCACCACCAGTTTCTGCAGGGCGCCCGTCTCGAGGTTGGCGACAAACAGCACCGCCTTGCCCGCGGTGCTGAACTGTCCATTGCCGAAAATGGCCACCCATTCCCCGTTGGGCAGCACACCGGCCTGCACCGGGGAATAGATATGGCCGATATCACTGTCGGTGCTGCTGGACACCTCCCAGCGGATGCTGGAGGCACCCAGGTTGGCGGTGTCTGTCACGTCCAGGGCAAAAATGGCGCGCCCGCCGGCACCCAGCGCGCCCAGCAGGTAGTTGCGCCAGCTGGCAGCGGCCGCACCGGGCGCACGCACAAAAGCATCGGTCTCCAGCAACGGGCCATCCACAAAAAACTGGTGGTACAGCAGGTCCGTGCCATAGGTCTGATCCGCCAGCTTGGCCAGATTGGGGTAGACCGTCCGCGGCACGTAGGCAAACACTTCCTTGCCATCATCAGCAGGAACAAGCCCGCCCGTGTCCTTGAAGCCGTGCAGCATGCCGCCGTTGCTGCCGGCAAACAGCACGGACGTCCTGGCGGCTTTTTGGGTCAGAAAGGTGGCATAACTGCTGCCGATGGTGGGCAACGTGCCATAGCCCAGATTGACCGATGCCTTGACCAGCACCGGGTTGGAGTTGATGAAATCCCCCAGCACCCCGCCGCGCCGGCGGAACAGCAGTTCGGAGCCTTCCTGACTCCGGTCGCCACGCAGGAAGTTGACAAACGTCGCCTGGCTCGGTGCACCTGCGCTGCCCAGCGCGGTTTCGTTCGCCGTGCTCATGCCGGCCAGCGTGAATTCAACACCTGCCGGTGTGGCCAGACCCGTATCCCATGTAAATATCCGCCGGCTGGCCGGCGCCGGCACCTTGGCTTCGGCGGTCCACAGCTGGACGCCCGCCTGGCCATTGGCGTCCAGCGCGAAGGCCTGGACATCCCCGCTCCATGCGCCGGTTTTGTACAGCGGCACATACTTGCGGTTGCCATCCTGCAGGGTGGTGGCAGCGGTGGCCACACCAGCTTCCCGCAATTCGCGCTGCAGGGTCTGCCCAATCGAATTCCGGATCGCGCTGGCCATCTCATTGGGATCCTTGGCGCTGAAAAACTCGCCGCGGCTGTTGACCGCTGCATGCCAGAGATCATCAATCTTGTCGGAGCCCCAGGACTTGGTGCCGGCCGTCAGGAACGGCAGGTCGGTCGATGGATCCAGCGGCCCCCGCACACCCAGCCCCACGGTGAAGTTGACCATGTGCTGCCAGAAGGCGGGATTTTCGATGGAAGCGACCACCTTGTTGTCCAGCGTGCTGCGCAGGTCGTTCTTCCAGTACTTCATCGCATAGTCGGCCAGCGTGTCGGATGAGCCGTCGCGGTAAGGCCGAGGAGCCAGGTACTGGAAGGATTGTCCGGGGCCGGTGATGTTGGCGCCGTTGGTATTGTCTTCATTGCCGACAGCAACCAGCCCGCCGCTTCCCACCGTGTCACTCCAGTAGCCGTCCGTCACCAGCAGGTGATAGGACCGGCGGCAGCTCTTGTCCGCCGCGGTGTTCACCGATCCCGGCACCTCGGACCACGGCCCCCTGTTGTCAGCCCGCGAATAATAGTTGCCGACCTCCTGCATCGCCAGACGCAAGGGCGTGCCACCCTCGGCCGGCAGCGAATAGAGATAGTCAAAAAGCGCTGACTTGCGGGTCGCCGTGAAGTCACGAACCCCGGCCTCGATCACCCGGGTGTTCACGTTGTCAATGCTGGTCGAGCCCTTGTTGATGCGCCCGTAGCCGACGCGGAAGGTATCGGTCGACTCTGAAAACGCCTCGGCCACGGCACCACGCGCCAGCAGGTTCCGTGTGCGGTAGTAGGTGAACCAGTTGGCAAAGTTCTGGCGCTCCTGGTCACGTGTGCAGGAGCTGCCCGTGCAATCGGTGCGTGCCGCGTATTTGGTGTAGGTGGTGCCCGACGTGGCATTGATCGTGAACCTGTCGTAGTTGCCCTGTACCGTCGCGTCCAGGTACTGGCCCGACGCATTTTTTCTCAGGCGGTAATACAGGCCAGGATCGTAGTCAATGTCGGTGTTGCTGTCCCTGCAGTTGTCCGCCGTGCCGCTCGGCCTGAAGCACCAGACATGCGAGTTGCTGGTGACCGACCGGATGTCCGTCAGATTGATCGTGCCGCCGCCGGCATTCATGGGGTCTCGCAAGGCAGCAGCGACCGGGGAGTTGGCCATGCGCCCGCCAGCCGCCAGCGGCCAGGGCTGGTACCTGACCTCGGGGTTGTAGTAAATGGTATTGGTATCCGGCGAACGCATCAGCTTTTGCCGGTAGTTGGTGGACGCCGGATCGCCGGAGATCGTCCCGAGGAACTGGCTGTCAACGCCTTGTGCGGAACCCGGCCCGCCCAGCGTCGCGTTGTCGCCCGGATCCATGCGCACCGAGGCACCGCCCACCGGGCTGGCCACCGTCTGCGAGCCCAGAATGATGTTGTCCTCCGGCATGTGCTGGAACATCATCGAGCCCGAATCGTCCATCGTCAGCATGATGTTGGGCTTGACGCCACCCCCGTCACGGCTCAGCAGGGGTTTTTGCGAAGGCTGGGCCGCCACAAGTTGTGCACTCAGGATGGCCGCCATCCCCGTGGCAACAAGCAGGCGGGTGGGTGTCAGGTGGTGCAAGGAAAGCATGGCTTACCCCTTCAATTTAAAACAAGTGTGGACTGAAGCCAGACCACAGAGCCACCCGTGGTGGCGCCTGTGCCTGCATCCGCGGTGTAATCGGGGCTGAATCCCCGGGCGGTGACGACGTAAGCGAGCTTGGCGTCTTCCAGCACCTGCTTCTCGACCACACACTGTGGCAGCGTCGTCGGCCGGAAGGAACTGCCTGAGGATTTGATCTGCAGCTCCGGCACATTGGTGCGCGATGCGGAGGCGCCGCCGGTGCCTATCCATGTGCTGGTGTTTTCCCATGCCTGGGTCGCCTGATAGGCGGTTTGAACCAGATTGGCTTCCTGCAAGGTGGTCACCCGATCGGCGTCCGCCTTGGAAAGCTCGGCCTCGCAATAACGCAAGGCCGCGTCGGCATACTGCTGCGCCAGGTTCTGCATGCGCACATTGTTGGTCACCCGTTCGTCCGAGGTGGCATTGCGGATGGCTGCGGCCGAGGTCAGGCCGATGACCACCAGCATGATGAGCACGATGATCAGCGAGATACCGCCCTGCCGGCCGCGGCGCGGCGCAGATGGGGAGAGGCAAAAACCGTTCATGGACATCCTAAAAGCTCATCTTGTTGCGCAAGGCGGTGGTGGTGAAATACGCACGCCGTGCAAACCCGTCGGTCGATGTCTGGGTCACAGAGTCGCAGTCGCTGTAGGTCGCGGGATCTTCGCCCGTCAATACCGGCTCGGCGCTTCGCATCAGCAGGCACACCCGGACACTCACCACATAGGCAAAATCGGTTCCCAGATCCTTCACGTTGGCAGCGCTGACATAACGCGTGATCTGGCGCGGATCGGCAGGATTGGCTTCTCCGTACAGGATCTGCATGCCTTCGACGTTGTCCACCAAAGCACCGCCAGTGGCCGGCGCATTGTTGCCGGCGCAGTGGAGCTCCGACCGACCCAGCGAGCTGACCGCGAGGTAGTAGCGATTGCGGGCGATGTAAATACTCGTCGCCGGGGGACCGGCACTCTGGTCAACCAAGGCGGCACCAAGACAATCCGATGGCGCACCGGAAGAATGGGGCACCGTGTTCGTCACGTCCGCCTCGTACACCACCTCAATCGCCGGTGAACTGCCGGTCGCGGCGCAAGTCACTGCCGTGGTCGCATTGGCCGCCACAAATCCCGTGTCACAGCCAAAAACGGCGTGACCGGAATAGGTTCGACCGAATTTGAAAGTCACCGGATCCCAACCGGTGGGCCGTGCGTAACCGGCCAGCAGCAGGTCACGCGACAGAATCCCCAGGCCGATTTGCGCCTCCTCATTCATCTGGCTGTAGGCAGCCTGCAGCCGGTTGGTCTGGCCGGAAGTGATGTAGCTCAGCAACACGGCCCCCACGACCACCAGGCCGATCACCAGGGACACCAGAACCTCGATGATGGACAGGCCGCGCTGGCCAGACCGGGAATGCAGGTGGGGAGGCCGCCTCATAGATTGATCCTGAAATAGCTGCAACGCACACTCAAGTCGGACCCCAGGTTCAGGCCATCCGGACACTCGGTGGCAAGCGCGGGGGCTTCGTCACTGGTGGCAACAGCCGGGTCGCGCCAGGCGACCCAGACGTCCGCGGCGGTTTGACCCGCCTGCCGGGCAATCCATATCGATCCCTCGGGCAACTGGGTGCGGACCAGCAAGCGCCATTGCGCCATGTCGAGTTCAGCGATCTGCTGGGGCGTGCAGGTCGTCGCCGCGGTATTGCACAACTGGGTGGGCATCGCAGGCGCGGTGGCCTGCGCGGCAAAGTCCGTGGCGTTGAAGTCGTAAACACCCGCAAAAAAACCTGTCGCGACCACGACCCCGTCGGCCGCCACCCCCTTGTTGGCCCGCATTCTTTCGCCCAGATCACTGACCAGCAAGGTGGCCGTGGCGCGGTACTGCGACATTTTGGTGTAACGCACTGCCGAAGCATTCACACCGGCCAGCGCCAGCAATGCGATGGCTGAAATCACGATGGAGACCAGCACCTCAATCAACATGCCGCCTCGGGCGTGACGCCGACGCGGGAGCCCCCGTCCGGTGTGGCTCATGACGCGAGGTCTCAGCATGATGTGGCTCCCGCCGCTTTGAGTCCAGGCCGTCCCTGGTTGGAAATACACACCAGCCGGACCGAACCGGGCGGCACATCGCCGCCTGGCGTGAAGAGGAAGGTCTGGCTGGAGCTTTTCGCCCAGCCTGTCGGCTGGTAGGTGAAAAATCGGCGATCGCCGGAAGGATTGGTACTGGCGATCGAAGCCATGGAGGTCAAGGCCTGTTGCACCCTGACAATTTCATCCCCGGCATCCACCGCCCCATCACCGTCCCCATCAATAAACACGATCCAGCCACCGACCCACAAATTGCTTCCGGTGGCACAGCTGGTTCCGTTGGCGGACTGACACACCGACACGCGCGCAGATCGCTTGACCGCTTCGGAACGTGCATAACGCAGATCGGTCATCAATGCGTCAGCCGCGGACTGAACCGTGCGCTTGACAAGCAGACTCCGGAAGCCGGGCACCGCCAGAGACGCCAGCACCGCGACCAGGGAGACCACGATCATCAATTCAATCAGCGTAAAGCCCGCTTGACGTATCTTCATGAAAGTGAGCGTACTCCGGAACGTCACACCGCCCAGCGTTTGACCGACGTCCGGCTGACCATGCCCGCCAGACGGTAAACTTCCCTGTCCGCCTCCTTCCTCCCAACCTGCGGACGCCTGATGATCAAACTCGCAGTCGAATTTGCCAGCAAGGCGAGGGACCTGTCCTCGCCCAACCCTGCCGTGGGCTGCGTCCTGGTCTCCCCGGAGGGTGATCTGCTGGGTCGGGGTCACACCCAGCGCGCTGGCGGCCCGCATGCCGAGATCATGGCCTTGCGCGACGCGGCAGCACAAGGCCACTCGGTGGCCGGCGCCACCGCCTGGGTGACGCTGGAGCCCTGCTCCCACCATGGCCGCACCGGTCCCTGCTGCGATGCGCTGATTGCCGCTGGCATCAAAAAGGTGGTCGCATCCATCGCGGACCCCAACCCGCTGGTCGCCGGGCAGGGTTTTGAACGCCTGCGCGCCGCAGGCATCGCGGTCGAGGTGGGCCCGGGGGCCGACGAATCCCGGGAACTCAATATCGGCTTTTTCAGCCGCATGATCCGGAAAACACCCTGGGTGCGCCTGAAAGTCGCGGCCTCGCTCGACGGCAAGACCGCGCTGGACAACGGCGCCAGCCAGTGGATCACCGCAGATGCCGCGCGCGCTGACGGCCATGCCTGGCGTGCCCGCGCCTCTGCCATCCTGACCGGCATAGGCACGGTGCTGGAAGACAACCCGCGGCTGGACGTGCGACTGGTGGAGACACCGCGCCAGCCCCACCTGGTGGTGGTCGACAGCCGGCTGGAAACCCCCCTCGATGCCCGGATTTTTATTCCTGGCCGCACCCTGTACATCTATGCAGCCGGACAAAACGATGCCAGAAAGGCGGCGCTGGAGGCACGCGGCGCCACCGTCATCTACCAGCCTGGCGCCCATGGCAAGGTGGATCTGGCGGCGATGCTGCGTGATCTGGCGCTGCGCGAGGTCAATGAACTGCATGTGGAAGCCGGTCACAAACTCAATGGCTCCCTGGTCCGCGAGGGCCTGGTGGACGAGTTTGTGGTCTACCTGGCGCCCAAATGGATAGGCCAGGGCGCCGGCATGGCCAGCTTTGGGCCGATCACCGAGCTGTCGCAGGCGGTGGAGCTTGACTTCCTGTCCACCGACCGGCTCGGGCCCGACCTGCGCATTGTCGCCAGGGTGCGCGGACGCGACCTGTTTTAGCCCCCGATTGGCATGCGCGCCGTGCGCCGCGCCAATCTCTGCGAAAATACCCCGATGTTTACCGGAATCATCACCGGCGTGGGGCGCATCGTCGCCATCCATAGCCTGGGCAGCTCTTTGGACCATGGCAAGCGACTCACCATCGAAGCGCCATCGGGCTATCTCGACGACGTGGGCCTGGGCGACAGCATCGCGCTGAACGGCGCCTGCATGACGGTCACGGCGCTGGCGCCCGAAACCCGCCAATTTTCCATCGAGATCTCCGCCGAATCACTGGACAAAACCAGTGGCCTGTCCGAACCCGGACCGATCAACCTCGAAAAAGCCCTGCGCGCCCATGACCGCCTCGGCGGCCATATCGTCGCCGGCCATGTCGATGGCGTCGGCACCGTCACCCATTTTGCGCAGGTCGGCGAGAGCTGGGAGCTGCGCATCCTGGCGCCGCGTGAGCTGGCCAAATACCTGGCCTACAAGGGTTCCATCACCGTCAACGGGGTCAGCCTGACGGTCAACCGGGTGACCGATCTCGACGGCGCGACGCCCGGCTGCGAAATCAGCATCAACCTGATTGCCCACACCGTGCAGAACACGGCCCTGGGTCACCTGCGCGAGCAGTCGCGGGTCAACCTCGAAATCGACCTCATTGCGCGTTATGTCGAACGCATGCTCCACAACGGAAAGAACACCTGAAGCCATGACGATTGCCATCTCCCCTGTTGAAGACATCGTGGCCGACATGCGGGCCGGCCGCATGGTGATCCTGGTCGACGAAGAAGACCGCGAAAACGAAGGCGACCTGGTGCTGGCCGCCGACCATGTCAGCGCCGAAGCCATCAATTTCATGGCGCGTTACGGCCGTGGCCTGATCTGCCTGACGCTGACACGCGAGCGCTGTGAACGGCTGCAGTTGCCCCCCATGGTTGCGCGCAACGGAACCAAGATGGGAACGGCCTTTACCGTGTCCATCGAGGCCGCCGAGGGCGTGACCACCGGGATCTCCGCGGCAGACCGGGCGCGCACAGTGCAGGCCGCCGTGGCCAGGGACGCCAAAGTCACCGACCTGGTCCAGCCGGGACATATTTTCCCCTTGCAGGCGGTCGATGGCGGCGTACTGATGCGCGCCGGGCATACCGAAGCCGGCTGCGACCTGGCCGGCATGGCGGGCTGCTCCCCGTCTGCCGTGATCTGCGAAATCATGAAGGACGACGGCACCATGGCGCGCCTGCCGGACCTGCAGGTATTCGCTGCCGAACACGGCCTGAAGATAGGCACGATTGCCGACCTGATCGAGCACCGCAGCCGGCATGACTCGCTGATTGAAAAAATCGGCGAACGCACCATCCAGACCGCGTTCGGCGAATTTGCCGTGCATGCGTTCAGGGACAAACCGAGCCAGGGCCTGCATCTGGCGCTGGTCAAGGGCCAATGGGGCGCTGACGACACCGTGGCCGCGCGCGTGCATGAGCCGCTGTCGGTGCTGGACGCGCTGGAAACCGGCCGCTCCATGCACTCCTGGAGCCTGGACCAGAGTCTGGCGCACCTGGCCAAAGCCGGCAAGGGTGTGGCGGTGCTGCTCAATTGTGGTGAAAGTGCGGCCCAGTTGCTGGCGCAGTTCGAAGGCACGGCTCGCGCCAGTCAGGCGCCGGAACGTGGCCGCATGGACCTGCGCACCTATGGCGTCGGCGCGCAAATCCTGCGCGAGTGCGGCGTCCACAAGATGGAACTGATGGGCAACCCGCGCCGCATGCCCAGCATGACCGGTTACGGGCTCGAAATCACCGGCTATATCGCCCACAAAAAGGAATAAAAAAGTGTTTGGTGCAGAAAAAGGCTCAGCCGATCACCTGAACGGCAAAAAACTGTCGATAGGCATTGTTCAGGCGCGCTTCAACGAAAGCATCACGAATGCCCTGGCCCAGGCCTGCTGGCAGGAGTTGCTGGCGCTGGGCGTTGAGGAAAAAAACATCCACCACGTCAAGGTGCCTGGCGCGCTGGAGATTCCATCGGCGCTGCAGGCCCTGGCCGAGCGTGACCAGTACGATGCACTGGTCGCGCTGGGCTGCATCATCCGCGGCGAGACCTACCACTTCGAACTGGTTGCCAATGAAAGCGGCGCTTCGGTCAGCCGGCTGGCGCTGGACTACCAGTTGCCGATCGCCAACGCCATCCTGACCGTGGAAAACGTGGCCCAGGCTGAAGCCCGCCAGGTGGACAAGGGCCGCGATGCCGCGCGGGTGGCCGTCGAGATGGCCAACCTGCTGAACGAATTGTCCTGAGCCCCCTGCAACACCCAACAAGCGCGCATGTCCGATACCACCCCCCTCAAACCCAAACGCCCGCCGCAAACCCGCACTGGCCTGACCGACACCGGCGTCAAAAAAGCCGCCGACAAATCGGCCCGCACGCGCGCGCGAGAGTTCGCCCTGCAGGCGCTGTACCAGCATCTGGTGGGCCGCAATGCGGCGGACTCGATTGACGCCTTCACGCGTGACCTGGTCGGCTTTCACAAGGCCGACTCTGCCCACTACGACGCCCTGCTGCACGGCTGCATCGGCGAAGCCGCTGCACTCGACGAGAGTTTCACGCCGCTGCTGGACCGCAAGATGGCGGAGATCTCGCCGGTCGAACACGCGGTGTTGTGGATAGGCGCTTATGAATTCAAGCACTGCCTGGACGTGCCCTACCGCGTGGTCATCAACGAATGTATCGAGCTGGCCAAGGCCTTCGGTGGCACCGACGGCCACAAATACGTCAACGGGGTGCTGCACAAGCTGGCGCCCGGCTTCCGGGCGGCTGAAGTCGCTGCGGACAAAAAAGCCTGATACGCCCGATGACGTCCCTGCGGATTGCCCGGCGCGCGCAGCGCATTGAACCTTTTTATGTGATGGAGGTCGCCAAGGCGGCGGCAGCCATGGCCAGGGACGTGGCGCAGACCGCACGCCCGATGATTTTCCTGAACATCGGCGAGCCCGACTTCACCGCGCCGCCACTGGTGCAGCAGGCGGCAGCCCGCGCCATCCACGATGGCAACACCCAGTACACCCAGGCCACCGGCCTGCAGGAACTGCGTGAACGCATCAGCGACTGGTATGGCTCGCGCTTCAACGCCGATGTGGCGCCCGGCCGCATCATCATCACCGCAGGCGCCTCGGCGGCGCTGCAACTGGCCTGCCTGGCGCTGATCGAAGCCGGCGACGAGATCCTGATGCCGGACCCGAGTTATCCCTGCAACCGGCATTTTGTCAGCGCCGCCGAAGGCAATGCGGTGCTGGTCCCGACAACGGCCGCAGAGCGCTTCCAGCTCAGCAGCGCCAAGGTGCAGGCGGCCTGGACAGCCAAAACCCGCGGCGTGCTGCTGGCCTCGCCATCGAATCCGACCGGCACCTCGATCGCGCCCGACGAGCTGCGCCGGATCCATGAATTTGTGCACAGCCGCGGCGGCATCACGCTGATCGACGAGATCTACCTGGGCCTGAGCTACGAAGAACAGTTCGGCCACACCGCGCTGGCCATGGGTGATGGCCTGGGTGACAGCATCATCAGCATCAACAGCTTCAGCAAATACTTCAACATGACCGGCTGGCGCCTGGGCTGGCTGGTGGTGCCGGAAGAACTCGCACCGGTGATCGAGCGCATCGCGCAGAACCTGTTCATCTGCCCGAGCACCGTGGCCCAACACGCGGCGCTGGCCTGCTTCGAGCCCGACAGCCTGGCCGAATACGAACGACGCCGCGCCGAATTCCGGGCCAGGCGCGACTACTTCATTCCCGAACTCAACCGCCTGGGCCTGACCGTGCCGGTGATGCCGGACGGGGCCTTCTACGCCTATGCGGATTGCACGGACGCCGCCGCCCGGCTGGGCGTCAGCGGCAGCTGGGACTTTTCTTTTGAACTGATGAAACGCGCCCACCTGGCGGTGACGCCCGGGCGTGACTTCGGTGCCATGGCGCCGGAGCAGTATGTGCGCTTCTCAACCGCCAATTCGATGGCGCAACTCAAAGAGGCCGTCGCAAGGCTGGAGGCCGTCCTTGGCTGAGGCCACCGGTGCCGTGGCGGCCACCACCTTCCAGTGGCCCTTGCGGATCTATTGGGAAGACACCGACGCCGGCGGCATCGTGTTCTACGCCAACTACCTGAAATTTTTTGAACGTTCGCGCACCGAGTGGCTCAGATCACTGGGCATCGAACAGCACGCCCTGCGCGAGCGCACCGGCGGGATGTTTGTGGTCACCGAAACCAGCATTCGATACCACCGTCCCGCGCGGCTTGATGATGAACTGATTGTTACCGCCAGTCTGATTGAAAAAGGCCGCGCGTCCCTGATAATCGGGCAAAGTGCGCTATTAAAATCAGAGCATGGGCCGGTTCTGCTGTGTCAGGGCACGATACGCATCGGCTGGGTCGATGCCGCTGGCCTGAAACCTGCACGACTTCCCGCTGACCTCCTTGACCGTCTGGAAACCACAACATGAATCAGGATTTATCCATCGTCAACCTCCTCCTGAACGCCAGCTGGGTGGTGCAGGGCGTGGTCGCCTTGCTGGTCGGCGTGTCGATTGCGAGCTGGGCGGCGATCTTCCGCAAGATCATCTCGCTCAAACGCGTGCAGTCGCTCAACGACGAGTTCGATCGCGAGTTCTGGTCGGGCACCAGCCTGAACGACCTGTACGCCGCGGCCACCCAGAACGCCAAGACCAGCGGTCCGATGGAACGCATATTTGCCAGCGGCATGCGCGAGTTCCAGAAGCTGCGCGAGCGCCGCATGGCCGACCCCAGCACCCTGCTGGACGGCGCCCGCCGCGCCATGCGCGCCAGCTACCAGCGCGAGGTCGATGCGGTCGAGTCCAACCTGTCCTTCCTGGCCACGGTCGGCTCGGTCTCGCCCTATGTCGGCCTGTTCGGCACAGTCTGGGGCATCATGCACGCCTTCACCGGCCTGGCCGCGCTCGAGCAGGTCACGCTGTCCTCGGTGGCGCCGGGCATCGCCGAGGCGCTGGTGGCCACCGCCATCGGGCTGTTTGCCGCCATCCCGGCGGTGGTCGCCTACAACCGTTTTGCCCACGACATCGACCGCGTTGCCAACAAGCTGGAGACCTTCATCGAGGAGTTCTCCAACATCCTGCAGCGCAACCTGGGTGCGACGTCCCCATCGGGTCACTAGACAGCCATGCCAGCAGTTTCATCCCGCGGCCGCGGCCGCCGCACCATCAGTGAAATCAACATGGTGCCCTTCATCGACGTGATGCTGGTGCTGCTGATCATCTTCATGGTGACGGCGCCGCTGATTACGCCCAGCATGATTGCCTTGCCCAAGGTCGGCAAGGCGCCGGGCCAGCCACCCAAACCGATCCAGATCGAGATCAGCAAGGACGAGGTCATCCAGATCAAGTCCGAGGGACAGTCGGTGCCGGCACGGCTGGCCGAGGTCGGGGCGGCGGTCAAGCGGCTGCAGCCCTCGGTGCCGGCCGGCGAGCAGGTGACGCCGGTGGTGATCAGCGCCGACAAATCCATCAAGTACGAAACCGTGGTCAAGGTCATGGACGCGCTGCAAAAAGCCGGTGTCGCCCGTGTCGGCCTGTCGGTGCAAACCGGCAACTGAGACCCACACCCTCGATGCCCAGCGCCGCCGACCGCCTCGACCTGGCACCGCAACCCGACCCGGGTGCGCTGCGGTCTTTTGGCCTGGCGCTGCTGGTCCATGCGCTGCTGATCGGCGCGCTGACCTGGGGCATCAACTGGAAACACAGCGACCCGGATCTGTCGTTTGAGGCTGAGCTCTGGTCCAGCGTGCCGCAGGAGGCCGCGCCCAAGCTGGTCGAGCCCCCCCCTGCGCCGCCGCCCCCTCCTCCGCCGCCACCAGAGCCTGTGGTCAAGGCGCCGCCACCGCCCCCCGCGCCGGACGTGGACATCGCGCTCGAGCGCGAGAAAAAGCGCAAGCTGGAACTGAAGAAGAAGGAAGCAGAACTGGCCAAGGCCAAGGCCGAGCAGGACAAACTCAAGGAGCTTCAGGCCAAGAAGGAGAAAGAGCAGAAAGCAAAAGAAGATCTCGCCAAACGCAAGGCCGAGGAAGCAAAGAAGCTCGAAGCCAAAAAGGCCGATGACAAGAAACAGGACGCCAAAGAGGCGGAGAAGAAAAAACTCGCGGACGCCGCCGCCGAGAAACTGCGCCAGGACAACATCAAACGCGCGCTGGGTCTGGCCGGCGCCACCGGTGGCGCCGATGCCAAAGGCACGGCGCTCAAGGCCAGCGGCCCTTCCGCCAGCTACGGCGGCAAGGTGCGCGCCAGGGTCAAACCGAACATCATCTTCACCGAAGACATTGCCGGCAACCCGACCGCCGAGGTCGAGGTCCGCACCTCGCCGGACGGCACCATCCTGAGCCAGCGCCTGATCAAGCCCAGCGGCAACAAGGCCTGGGACGAGGCCGTGATCAAGGCCATCATCCGCACCGAGACCATGCCGAAAGACGTGGATGGGCGGGTGCCGACGCCGATGATTCTGGAATTCCGTCCCAAAGACTGAAGACCGGCGCCGCTGACTGTGTTGCAGCACCGGGCCCGTCCAGGTCCGGGGATCCGGGATCCACCGCCGCAGAAGCAGCAGCTGCCAGCACGGTTCCGCAGGGAGGGCAGGTCAAACCCGCGATGACAGGCCAAAACCAGCCGACGCCACGCCGAAACCCCAGAATGCTATTTATTTAATAGCTGCAAGCCCATGCCGGACATGGGCTGAAGCCTGATTTCACTCATAAACAATCTGCGCCAAACCCTGGTCGGCCTGCGCCATCCAGCTCGCCAGCGCCGCGTCGGTCGGAAAGAATTTGGCGGCTTCGCCGAGCTGCAGTTCGGCGACCACACTGCTGCGCCTCAGGCTCAGGCGCACCGGCAGGCCGCGACTGACTTCGCCCTGCTCGGACATTTCCTTGCGCGGCGGGAAGTCGCGCACGATGCGCTGCACATCGGGCGCGGTGCCGTTGACGGCTACACGCAGGTACTTGCCGAAGCGGCAACGCGCCGACTCGAGGCTCCAGACCTGCGTCACCTTGAAACGCCGGCCAAAACGTTCGGACGCCGGTTGCAGCGTGCCCTGCACGATCACCAGCTCGTCGTCCTTCAGCAGGTTGCGGTTGGCGTTGAAGGTGGCTTCATCCACCGACGCTTCCAGCGTGTCGGTCTTGTCGTCGAGCTTGAAGATGATCAGCTTGCCGCGGTTGCCGTTGATCACGCGCAGATCACTGACAATCGCCGCCAGCAGGGTCTGGTCGCGGGAATCAATCAGGTCGTCGATCTTGCGTTTGACGAACTGCCGCACCTCGGTCTCGACCTCGTCGAACAAATGCCCGGACAGGTAAAAGCCAATCGCGGTTTTTTCCTGCACCAGCCGCGCCTTCACGCCAAACGGCACGGCCTCGACCAGCGGCGGCTCCTGCGTGCTGGCCGCGTGCGAGTCCATGTCGAACAGGCCGCCCTGGTTCACATTGGCCTCGGCCTGGGCCGCAAATTCAAAGGCCCGGTCCACCGACGCCAGCAGCGAGGCACGGTTCAGTTGCAGGTTGTCGAAGGCACCGGCCTTGATCAGCGCCTCGACCGTGCGTTTGTTCATTTTGGTCTTGTCGACACGCAGGCAGAAGTCAAACAGCGAGGTGAAGGGCCCGCCCGCCTCGCGCGCCGCCACAATCGCCGCAATCGCCTGCTGGCCGGTGCCCTTGACGGCGCCCAGGCCATAACGGATGCTGGTATTGCTGATCGGCTCGAAGCGGTAGTGGCCGCGATTCACGTCCGGCGATTCGAAGCTGATGCCCATCTTCTGTGCGTCACCGAACAGGATTTTCAGCTTGTCGGTGTCGCCCATCTCGACGGTCATGTTGGCGCAGAAAAACTCGGCCGTGTAGTGGCGCTTGAGCCAGGCCGTGTGGTAGGCCAGCAGCGCATAGGCAGCCGAGTGCGACTTGTTGAAGCCGTAGCCGGCAAACTTCTCCATCAGGTCGAAGACCTCGTCGGCTTTTTCCTGCGTCAGGCCATTGACGCCGGCGCCCTTGCGGAAAATTTCCCGCTGCGACGCCATCTCTTTCTCGTCCTTCTTGCCCATGGCGCGGCGCAACATGTCGGCGCCGCCCAGCGAATAACCGCCCAGGATCTGCGCGGTCTGCATCACCTGCTCCTGATAGACCATGATGCCGTAGGTCTCTTCGAGGATGGGCTTGACGCGCGGGTCCGGGTACTCCGGGGTTTCCTTGCCCTGCTTGCGCGCGATATAGGTCGGGATCAGGTCCATCGGACCCGGCCGGTACAGCGCATTCATCGCGATCAGGTCTTCCAGCCGGTTCGGGCGCGCGTCCCGGAGCATGCGCTGCATGCCGATACTTTCAAACTGGAACACGGCTTCGGTCTTGCCCTCGGCAAACAGCGCATAGACCCGCTGGTCGTCCAGCGGCAGGTTCTCGAACTTGAAGTCCTTTTGCGCCGGATGGCGCTGGACAATGAACTCGCGCGCGAGCTCCAGAATGGTCAGTGTCGCCAGGCCCAGAAAGTCGAACTTGACGAGGCCAATGGCCTCGACGTCGTTTTTGTCGAACTGGCTCACGGCCGAGGTGCTGCCGGGCTGCAGGTAGAGCGGGCAGAAGTCGGTGAGTTTGCCCGGCGCAATCAGCACACCGCCGGCATGCATGCCGACGTTGCGCGTCAGGCCCTCGAGCTTGCGCGCCAGCTCGAGCAGCGTGCGCACGTCTTCTTCCTTGGCCTCGCGTTCGGCCAGCACCGGTTCGGCCTCCAGCGCATAAACCATCTTGTCGTTTTTCTTGCGCTCGGCCGGCACCAGTTGCAGGGTCACCGCCTGACCGGGCTTGTTCGGCACCAGCTTGGAGATGCCGTCGCAAAAGCCGTAGGAAAAATCGAGCACACGGCCGACGTCACGGATCGCCGCGCGCGCCGCCATGGTGCCGAAGGTCACGATCTGGCTGACCGCCGCGTGGCCGTACTTGTCTTTCACATAGTCGATCACGCGGTCGCGGTTGGTCTGGCAGAAGTCGATATCGAAGTCGGGCATGGACACCCGCTCCGGATTGAGGAAACGCTCGAACAGCAGGTTGTACTGCAGCGGGTCCAGGTCGGTGATCTTCAGCGAGTAGGCCACCAGCGAACCCGCGCCGGAACCCCGGCCCGGTCCGACCGGACAGCCATTGTTCTTGGCCCAGTTGATGAAGTCGCCCACAATCAGGAAGTAGCCCGGGAAGCCCATCTTCAGGATGGTGTTGATCTCGAACTCCAGCCGCTCGACGTACTGCGGCCGCTTTTCATCGCGAACCTTCTCGTTGGGGTACAGGTGCGCGAGCCGCTCTTCCAGCCCCTGAAACGACGCGTAGCGGAAATACTCGTCCGGCGGCATGCGCACGCCATTGACCTCGGGCGTCGGGTACTCGGGCAACATCGGCTTGCCGAGTTCCAGCTTGAGGTTGCAGCGTTTGGCGATCTCCAGCGTGTTGGCCAGTGCCGACGGCAGGTCGGCAAACAGCTCGGCCATCTGCGCCGATGACTTGAAATACTGCTCGCGCGTGAACTTGCGCACGCGGCGCGCATTGCCCAGGATCTCGCCGCCGGCGATACAGACCCGCGCTTCGTGGGCCTCGTAATCTTCGTAACCGAGGAACTGCACCGGGTGCGTGGCCACCACCGGCAGCCTGAGCCGCGCCGCGAGCTGCACCGCCGCCACCACATGCTGCTCGTCGTCCACTCGCTGGGCGCGTTGCAGCTCGATGTAAAAACGGTGCGGAAACAATCCCGCGAAATACAGCGCACATTCGAGCGCGCGTGCGCCGTCGCCCTGCACCAGCGCCTGGCCCACCGCGCCACCCTGGGCGCCCGACAGCGCGATCAGGCCTTCGCCGAGTTCCTGCAGCCATGCCAGGCTGATGACGGCCTGGTCGCGCACCACGCCGCGGGTCCAGGCCCGCGTCAGAAGCTCCGACAAATTCAGGTAGCCCTGGCGGTTCTGCACCAGCAGCAGCAGGCGCGCCGGTGGCGCGGTGGCGTCCTTGCCGGGCACCTGCACCCAGACGTCCGCACCGATCAGCGGCTTCACACCCGCACCGCGGCTTTCCTTGTAAAACTTCACCGTGCCAAACAGATTGCCCAGATCGGTGATGGCCAGCGCCGGCTGGCCGTCGGCCGCAGCGGCCTGCACGATTTCGTCGATGCGGTTGGTGCCGTCAACGACGGAAAACTCGGTGTGAAGACGTAAATGGACAAACATGGCTTCATTCTAGAGGCGAGCCCGCCGGGGCTTGTGCGTCAGAGCACGGCTCGTCGCGCTGGCCCTGCCTACAATGAGCTGCATCATGCAGATTCTGAACATTGCAGCCTACAAGTTCACCGCCCTGGACCGCCTGCCCGGGCTGCAGACCGCCGTGCGCGAAGCGGCGCAAAGCCGCGCCCTGCGCGGCACCGTGCTGCTGGCCGAAGAAGGCATCAACCTGTTCCTGGCCGGCGGCAGCAGCGACATTCATGATTTTTTGGCATGGCTGCGCAGCGATGTCCGCCTGGCGGACCTGGACGTCAAGCAAAGCTGGTCCACCGCCCAGCCGTTCCGCAAGTTGCTGGTCAAGATCAAGCCCGAGATCATTCGCATGGACCACCCGGCGATCCAGCCCGCGGCGGGCCGCGCGCCGTCGGTGGATGCGGCAACCCTGAAGCGCTGGCTGGATGCCGGCCACGACGATCAGGGCCGGCCGCTTGTCACGCTGGATACGCGCAACGACTTTGAATCCGATGTCGGCACCTTCCGGGGAGCGATCGACTGGCGCATTCGCAAATTCACTGAATTTCCGCAAGCACTGCTGGACCATCGCGACGAATTGCAGGGCAAGACCGTCGTGAGTTTTTGCACCGGTGGCATACGCTGCGAAAAAGCCGCGATTTTCATGCGCGAGGCCGGTGTCGAGAACGTCTTCCAGCTCGACGGTGGCATCCTGAAGTATTTCGAGGACAACGGCCACGCCCATTTTGAGGGCGAGTGTTTTGTGTTCGACCAGCGCCGGGCCGTTGATGCGGCGCTGGCGCCCAAAGTCGATATCGGCGCCTTGTCCGACAGCCAGCGCACGCAAACCGTGAAAAGCTGAGGGTTCGATCGATTCCCGCCGCAGGACACACCATGCCTTTGCCCCAACACCTCTCGAAGCAGCCGCCGGTCGACGCATGCCTGGCCAGCCAGGCCCGCCGCTTTGAACAGGTACGCGGACACTCGGTCGCGCTGACCGCACCACTGAGTGCCGAAGATTGCCAGCTGCAGTCCATGCCCGACGCCAGCCCCGCCAAATGGCATCTGGCGCACCTGACCTGGTTTTTCGAGACCTTCATCCTCGAGCGTTTCGAGGCTGACTTCCAGCCCTTCGACGCCGGTTTCCGGGTGCTGTTCAACAGTTATTACAACGGTGTGGGTGACAAATACCCGCGGCCCCAACGCGGGCTGATCAGCCGCCCCGGGCTCGACGAGGTGATGGCCTACCGCGCACAGGTGGATGAGCGCATCCTGACCGTGCTGGCCCGGCATCCACACGATGCAGCGCTGGGACAGCTGATCACGCTGGGCCTGCACCACGAACAGCAGCACCAGGAATTGCTGCTGACCGACATCAAACACGCGCTGTCCTTCAACCCCTCGCGCCCGGCGTATGCACGCCAGTGGCCATTGGCCGGCATCAGCCCCCAGCCGCTGCGCTGGGTGGGTTTCGAGGGCGGTTTGGGGGAGCACGGCTTTGACCCCGGTCGTGACGGCGACTTCGCCTTCGACAACGAAACCCCGCGCCACAAGGTGTATGTCACGCCCTTCGAGATCGGCAGCCGGCTGGTCAGCAACGGCGAAATGATGGCCTTCATCGAGGACGGTGGCTACCGCCGCCCCGAGTTGTGGCTGTCCATGGGCTGGGACTGGGTGCAGGCCACAGGCGCGACCATGCCGCTGTACTGGCAGGCGCGCACCGACGCCGGCGCTTACCAGAACTTCACGCTGCAGGGATTGGTGCAGGTGGACGCGCACACGCCGGTGTGTCACCTCAGTTATTTCGAAGCCGATGCCTACGCCCGCTGGGCCGGCGCCCGGTTGCCGACCGAATTCGAATGGGAACTCGCGGCGCGCAGTGTGCCGGCCCAACAGCTGGCACAGGGAAACTTTGTCGAAAGTGCGGCCTATCACCCGATTCCGCAGCAACAACAACACCCAGGGCCGGCGCAGATGTTTGGCGATGTCTGGGAATGGACCCAGTCCAACTACAACCCCTACCCCGGCTACAGGCCGTGGGAAGGACTGGTCGGCGAGTACAACGGCAAGTTCATGTGCAACCAGTTTGTGCTGCGCGGTGGCTCCTGCGCCACGCCGCAAAGCCACATCCGCGCAAGTTACCGCAACTTTTTTCCGCCGGAGGCGCAGTGGCAGTTCAGCGGGCTCCGGCTGGCACGGGATATCGCCTGAGTTCCGGGCTCAGTCCGCGCTGAAGCGGCGCTCGGGCAGCGGAATCAGCTCCGGGTCGCCCGGCACCTGTCCCATCGTCTGGGCCTCCCAGTCGCGCGAGGCCTGCACAATGCGCTCCTTGCGGCTGGACACAAAATTCCACCACATGAAGCGGTGACCGTCGAGCGCATCGCCGCCAATCACCATCAGCCGCGTGGCCTGGCCGGCGAGCAGGCTCACCGTGACACCCGGCGCCAGCACGGCGAGCCGGTGTGCCGGCAGCTTCTCTTCATCGATCGTGACGTCACCGTCCACCGCATACACCGCCAGTTCCTGCGCCAGCGGCGGCAACTCGAAGGCGACACCAGCGGCCAGTTGCACATCGAGGTACACGGTGGGTGCAAAGGTGCGGACCGGCGACTTCTGCCCAAAAGCCTCGCCGATCAGCACACGCAGCTGCGTTCCGTCCCGCATCAGGGAAGGAATCGCCTCGGCGGGCGTGTGTTCGAAGTCGGGCGCCACCTCTTCAAACTCGCGCGGCAGCGCGGCCCAGAGCTGGATGCCGTGGTTCACATAACTGCTGGTTTTGAGGTCCAGCGGCCCGCGCTCCGAATGCACAATGCCGCGCCCTGCCGTCATCCAGTTGATCGCGCCGGGCGCGATGCGCTGCTCGAAGCCGAGGCTGTCGCGATGCATGATGGCGCCGTCAAACAGATAGGTCACCGTGGCCAGGCCGATGTGCGGGTGCGGCCGCACATCATGCGAGCCGCCGGGGGAAATCGTGACCGGACCGAAGTGGTCGAAAAACAGGAAGGGGCCGACCGCCTGCCGCTGCGCCGCAGGCAGCAGGCGCCGCACGGTGAAGCCGCCCCCCAGATCCTTGTCATGGCCGCCCAGGGTCATCAGCACACTCATGGCAGCCTCTGCACCTGGGTGGCGATCTCGGTGGTGACGGTTGCCATCAGTTTGTGCACCGGGCACTTTTTGGCGACCGCTTCGAGCTCCTGCAACTGGGCATCACTGAGCGCGCCGCGGATCTGCAGCGTAGCGCTCAGTTTGTAGATGCCGGCACGTTCTTGCGAATCGTCGCGCGTCACCACCGTGTTGACATCGTCCACCGGGATGCCCTTCTTGCGGGCGTACCACAGTACCGTGATGGCCTTGCAGGCGCCCAGTGCGGCGTCGTACAGGTCATGCGGACTCGGGCCGGCATCGTCGCCGCCCTCCGCCAGCGTGGCATCGGCGGGCAGTGAATGACGGCCGATCACGAGGCTTTGCGCGAGGTCGTGGCTTTTGTCGCGGGTCAACTCAACAGACATGGGGACTCCTTGAATGCGTGACAGTATTGCAGCAGTGTCGCTCAGGATTTGAAACGCGCGCTGACGGCGGCGACGCGTTCGCCAAAGGCGCGTGCCGACGCCAGGTCGCCAGGCGGCATGTCGCCGGCGCCGGCATCTGCCGGGGCCTGGCCGATCGCGCCGCTGTAGGAGCCGAGGTAGTTCGGGTCGTTGCGTTGCGAGGCCTTGCTGTTGCTGGGCATCACGCCCTGGCTGACCCACAGGCCGCCGTGTTGCATCGCCAGCGTGAACAGGTAATTCAGTGTCGATGCCTTGTCGCCGTTCATCGCCGCGCTGTGGGTGAAGCCCGCGAACAGCTTGTCCTTCCAGCCCTGGGTGTACCAGACCCTGGACGAAGCATCGGCAAACTTCTTGAACTGCCAGCTCACGCTGCCCATGTAGGTGGGTGAGCCCATGATGATGGCATCGGCCGCGGCCAGGGCCTCCCAGCCGCCTTCCGGCAAGTTGCCATCGGCATCGATGGCCAGCAGGTCGGCGCCCGCGCCTTCGGCCACCGCCTGCGCCATGCGCTGGGTGTGGCCGTAGCCGGAGTGGTAAAGCACCACAACTGTTGTCATAGTCTTGTCCTTGCTAAAAAAACAAACAGGCCAGTCGTCACGGACTGGCCTGGGGGTTCAACCGTCCGACCGGGGATCAGCCCTTGAGCTTGGCGTCCACGCTCCAGGCACCGGGACCCCAGGCAACAATGGTCAGCAGACCACCGACCACGGCGATGTTCTTGAAGAAGGCCTGCTTTTGCATCATGACCTGCTCGACCGGCACATTCCAGTAGGCATGGAAGATGAAGGTGATCACTGCGGTGAAGATGGCAATACCCAGCGCCGCCCAGCGAGCCTGGAAGCCCACCAGCAGCAGCAATCCGAGACCGAGTTCAACCGCGATCGCGATGGCCGCAGCGACTTCAGGAAGCGGCACCCCCTTGGAGGCGATGTAGCCGGCGGTGCCGGCGAAACCGGCAATTTTTGCGAAGCCTGCAGGAATGAACAGCAAGGCGATCAGCGCGCGGCCGAGCAGGGAAAACGGGTTTTGCAGTGAGTTAAGCATGGTGAGCCCTCTTTGATAAGTTATGAAGAAAGAAAAATAATGAACTTAAGCGCCGTGGCGCGCAAGTCAGTGTGCACCTGTGCGAATAAAGTTCCGCGTGATCATGGTGCCAGATCGAACACCAGCACCTCCGCATCCTTGCCGCCTGACAGCTGAAGGCGGCTTTCGTCCTCCAGCTTCGCGGCGTCACCGGCCGACAGCGTCTGGCCGTTGACCTGCAATTGACCGCGCACCAGTTGCACATACGCCTTGCGCTGCGGATCCAGCACCAGTTCGGCCTGCTCGTCGCCGTCAAACAGTCCGGCGTGCAGCCTGGCATCGGCGTGGATGGTCACCGATCCCTGGGCGCCGTCGTTCGACGCCACCAGGCGCAGCTTGCCGCGTTTTTCGGCAGTGGCAAAGGTTTTCTGCTCGTAGCCGGGCGCAATACCTGTGACATTGGGTTCGATCCAGATCTGCAGGAAATGCGTGGTGGCATCGGCGGCGTGGTTGAACTCGCTGTGCTGGATGCCACGGCCGGCGCTCATGCGCTGCACGTCGCCGGGCGGGATGGAAGCGCCGTTGCCGATGCTGTCCTTGTGCCCGATCGCGCCGCTCATCACATAACTGATGATTTCCATGTCGCGGTGGCCGTGCGTGCCGAAGCCGGTGCCCGGCGCGATGCGGTCTTCGTTGATCACGCGCAGGTTGCCAAACCCCATGTGCGCAGGATCGTAATAACCGGCAAATGAAAACGAGTGGTAGGACTTGAGCCAGCCGTGGTCGGCATAACCGCGTTCGGCGGATTTTCTCAGGGTGATCATGTGAAGGTCCTTTCAGGGGTGTGGTGTGTTCCCGGTAGCTCCAATGTAGGCGGACACCAGCGCCTGGCAGTTGTTGTTGTTTGATGGCATCATTCAAATTATTTGAATTCAGCCTTTCACCGAACAGCCCTTTGCCCATGTCCAGCGTCCGCGATGTCCTCACTCCTGAAGCCCTGGGCCTGATCGAGGCCGTGCACCGCACCGGCAGCCTCGCCGCCGCAGCGCGCGAACTCGGCGTGGTGCCCAGTGCGCTGACCTACCGCGTGCGGCAGATGGAGGACGCGCTGGATGTGCTGCTGTTTGACCGCTCCTCGCGCCAGGCACGTCTGACCGAAGCCGGCCACGAGCTGCTGCGCGAGGGCAACCGCCTGCTGATCGAACTCGACGCGGTGGCCCACCGCGTGCGCCGCGTGGCCACTGGCTGGGAGCCGCAACTGACCATCACCGCCGATGGCGTGGTCTCCAGCACCACGCTGTTTGAGCTCTGCGAGGCCTTTTATGCGCTGAATCCGCCGACGCGGCTGCGCATCCGCTCCGAGACCCTGTCGGGCACCTGGGAAACCCTGGTGTCGGGGCAGGCCGACCTGGCCATCGGCTGCGTGGTGGAAGTTTCGCAATCGCGCGGCATCCTGAACCGGCCCATGGGGCAACTGGCCTTTGTGTATGTGGTGGCGCCACACCACCCGCTGGCCGGTGTCCAGGGCAGCATCAGCGATGAGCTGCTGCAGCAATACCGCGCCGTCGCCGTCGCCGACACCACCTTGCGCGGCAACGGCCTGAGCATCGGATTGCTGGGCGGCCAGGACGTGCTGACTGTGCCGACCATGCAGCACAAGCTGGAGGCGCAATTGCGCGGCATGGGTTGCGGCTTTCTGCCCGAGTGCCTGGCCCGTCCCTACATCGCGGCCGGGCGGCTGGTGGTCAAGACCGTGGACCGGCCGCGCAGCCCGGTGGCCATGAGTTACGCCTGGCGCGGCGCGACCCCCGCGGCCATCAAAAGGGGCGGCAAGGCAGCGGCCCCGGCGGCGTTGACGGGCACGCCGGGCCGGGCCCTGAGCTGGTGGCTGACGCAGCTGGCCAGCCCGCTGACGCAACTGGCATTGCTGGAGCGTCACCACAGCGTGTAGAGTGCAGCCATGACAGCAAAAACAAAACCCGGCAAAAAACCCTCCAAACCTCCTGCGGCCCCGTCCGTCCCCCGGCACTACGCCGTGGTGGGCGCCGGCATCGCCGGCATCAGTTGCGCACGGACGCTGGTGCAGGCCGGCCACCGCGTCACGGTGTTTGAAAAAAGCCGCAGTCCCGGCGGCCGCATGGCGACGCGCCACACCGAGTTCGGCGACTTCGACCACGGCACGCAGTACTTCACGGTGCGCGATGCGCGTTTCGAAAAAGCGCTGGCCACCAGTGCCGGCCTGGTGCGTCCCTGGAGCGCCAACACCGTGCGCATTCTGGACGAGGCCGGCCGCGTCGTGGCCTCGTCCCTGCCGCCCAAGGAGGCGCACTGGGTGCCGACACCGGGCATGAATGCGCTGGTCAAGCAATGGGCCCAGCCGCTGGCGGCTGCCGATGCGCTGGTGCTGGAAACCCAGGTGATCCGGATGGAAGCGGACAAGCTGCACCCCGAGCGCTGGCAGTTGCAGACCGAAGGGCCGGGCGCGCGCAGCCTGGTGTATTCGGGCTTTGATGCGGTGATCCTCGCCATTCCCTCGCCGCAGGCGCATGCGCTGCTGCTGAGCTCGCAACAGGGCAAGGCCTTGATGCCGGCGCTGGCCGACGTCAGCATCGCGCCCTGCTGGACCCTGATGCTGGCCTTTCCGCAGGCCCTTCAACCGACCCTGCCGCACCTGGGCCCGCAGTGGAACGCCGCGCGCAGCACCCACCACCGCATTGCCTGGCTGGCCCGCGAATCCTCCAAGCCCGGCCGCAGCGCCATCGAGCGCTGGACCGTGCAGGCCAGCCCCGAATGGTCGGAGCGCCACCTCGAGGACGACGACGAACGGGTCAAGGCCAAACTGCTGAAAGCCTTCACCGAAGTCACCGGCATCCGTGCCCAACCACCACATGCCGCGGTGCACCGCTGGCGTTACGCCCAGACCACCGAGGTGCTGGGCAAGCCCTTTTTGTGGGACGCCAAATCCCGCATCGGCGCCTGCGGCGACTGGTGCACCGGCCACCGGGTTGAGGACGGCTTTCTCTCCGGGCTGGAAATGGCGTTGGCGGTCTGTTGAGTCTGGCGGGCCACCCTGCTTCGACAGGCTCAGGACCAACGGACCCATGACGTGACAAGCGGGGGGGCCAGCTATATGGGCCGGTTCGCGCCCTCACCCACCGGGCCGCTGCATGCCGGCTCACTGGTCGCGGCACTGGCAAGCTGGCTCGATGCGCGGGCGCACGACGGCCGCTGGCTGGTGCGCATCGAGGACATCGACACGCCGCGCTGCGTTCCGGGCGCCGACACCCTGATCCTGCAGCAGCTGGCTGCCTGCGGGTTGCGACCCGATGCGCCGCCGCTGTACCAGTCACAGCGCGGTGCGGCCTACCAGGCTGCGCTTGATGCGCTGATCGGCCGGCAGCTCGCCTACCCCTGCGCCTGCACGCGACAGGACATTGCGCAGGCGCTGGCTCAGGCCGGACAGCCCAAACCCCGCCATGGCGAGCTGGTTTACCCCGGCACCTGCCGTCACGGGCTGCACGGCCGCCCGGCGCGCGCCTGGCGTTTCCTGACCCAGGATACTGAACAAAATCAGCCTCCAGCCCATGTCGGGCATGGGGATACAGCTATTGATTTGATAGCGAACGAAAACGTGCGATGGCTGGACCGGCGGCTCGGGGCGCAGCAACAAAACGTCACCCGGGCGGTGGGCGACTTCGTGCTCAAGCGCGCTGACGGCCTCTGGGCCTACCAGCTCGCCGTGGTGGTCGATGACGGCGCCCAGGGCATCACCGACATCGTGCGCGGCGAGGACCTGGCCGACAACACCGCGCGCCAGATCCTGCTGCAGCGCGCGCTGGGCCTGCCCACGCCACGCTACCTGCATCTGCCGCTGGTGCTTGGCGAAGACGGCGACAAACTGTCCAAGCAGAACGGCGCGCAAGCGCTGGACGTGGGTGCGCCATTGGCCGCCCTGAATTCAGCGGCACAGGTGCTGGGCCTGCAGGTGGCCGCGGCCGAAAGCCTGGCCGACTGGCTGGCGCAGGCGGTGCAGCAATGGGCCGAGCTGTACACGCCCGTAAAATCAGTCCCGTGACTGAAACAACTTCCCCCGGCGACACCGCCCCTCCCATGCCAGAGACGGCCGATACCGCCCACCACCGCAGCATCCGCAGCTTTGTGCGCCGCACCGGCCGCACCACGGTCGGCCAGGCCAAGGCTTTCGAAGACGTCGGCCCGGCCTACCTGCTGCCCTATGCCCCCGAACCGCTGGACTTTGCGGCGGTGTATGGGCGCACGGCGCCCACGGTTCTTGAAATCGGCTTTGGCATGGGCGAAGCCACCGCCCACATCGCCGCGCTGATGCCGGAAAAAAACTTTCTCTGCTGCGAGGTGCACACGCCCGGCGTGGGGGCGCTGCTCAAACGCATCAGCGAGCAGGGCCTCGGCAATATCCGCATCATCCAGCACGACGCGGTCGAAGTGCTGCAGCACATGCTGGCGCCGCAGAGCCTGGACGGCGTGCACATTTTTTTCCCCGATCCCTGGCACAAGAAAAAACACAACAAGCGCCGGCTGATCCAGCCGCCGCTGATTGCGCAGCTGGTGACACGGATCAAACCCGGCGGCTATCTTCACTGCGCGACCGACTGGCAGCCGTATGCCGAGCAGATCCTCGAGGTGCTGGCGGCCGAACCGCTGCTGAAAAACACCGCCGGCAGCAGCGACGGCGGCTACGCGCCCAAGCCGCATTACCGGCCCCTGACCAAGTTTGAAAACCGCGGCATCAAGCTCGGGCACGGCGTCTGGGACCTGGTGTTCGAGCACGTGTGAAAAAGCAGCGCATCGCGCTCGGCGGTTTGCCGGTCCGCGACGGCGTGAGCCCCAGCTGTGTGAGCCTGCCCGGCGGCGACTGGCCGAGCTTCACCGATTTCCTGGTCCAGCGTTTTCCCGACATTTCACGCGAAGTCTGGCTGCAGCGCATGGCGGCCGCAGAAGTTGTTGACGAGTTCGGCGAGGCCGTCACACCCCAGCGCGCCTACCGCGGCCACCTGCGGCTGTATTACTACCGCGCGCTGCCTCCGGAAACCCGCATCCCCTTCGACGAGGAGCTGCTGTTCCAGGATCAACACCTGGTGGTGGTCGACAAGCCGCACTTTTTGCCGGTCACCCCCTCGGGCCACTACCTGCAGCAGACGTTGCTGGTGCGCCTGAAAAACCGTCTCGGCCTGGACGGCCTGAGCCCGATCCACCGCATCGACCGCGAAACCGCCGGCATCGTGCTGTTTTCAGTGCAGCCGCAAGAACGCGCCGCCTACCAGGACTTGTTCCGGCAACGCACGGTGGACAAGTATTACGAGGCGATTGCGCCCTGGCGCGCCGACATCGAATTTCCGCGCGTGCGCCGCAGCCGCATCGTTGAAGGCCAGCCCTTCTTCCGCCAGGCCGAGGTGGACGGGCCACCGAACAGCGAAACCGCCATCGAACTGCTGGAAACCCGCGGCCCGCTGGCACGTTATGGCCTGCGCCCGGTCACCGGCAAAAAACACCAGCTGCGCGTGCACATGGATGCACTGGGCCTGCCCATCCTCAATGACCGCGTCTACCCGCCGCTGGACCCGACGCCCGACGACGACTACCGCTTTCCGCTGCAACTGCTGGCGCAGGCCATCAGTTTCGACGACCCCTTCACCGGCCAGCGCCGGCAGTTCCGCAGCAAGCAGCGGCTGGTGTTTCCCTGAGCATGGCTTGCGCCGGGCAGCCTGGATTTTTCGTCGTACAAAAAAAAAATGCGCCATCGAGGCGCATCTTTCAGACATTCACACCTTCTTCAAGCTTTGATTTCTTTGGCCGTGATCTGGTACTTGAAGTCGTCCGGCGCGTAGGAGTCGAAGCGCCCGCCCGCGTCTTCTGCCACCGGGTACATGAAAAAGCCCAGCTTCTCGAGTTTCGAATGCGGCAGGGCGATATCGTGCGCGGTGTTGTAGGCCATCCAGTTGCCTTCCCAGCCGCCGAACAGCGCCTTGTTCACCGGTGCCACCACCGGGTCGGTGGTGTTCTTGATCCAGTCGGCCGTTTCCAGGCGCATCACCTTGGCCACGTCGGCCGGGTCCATCGCCACCCAGCCATAACCCTTGAGGAACACTTCCGAGCGGCAGTGCTGCGCGCCCTTGAGGCTGGCCGGGTTGCCGCTGAGCTCCTTGTAGCCGAAGGCCGAAGGCACCAGGCGGATGCCGTACACGTCGCGTGCAGGAATGCCGACCGAGCGGCACAGGCCCACAAACAGCGCATTCAGGTCGGCGCACTTGCCGCCCAGGTTGCCGGTTTCCAGCATGGTCTTGATGTCGCCTTCGCCGCAGCCGCGCACCTTGGGGTCGCGGTAGGTGTTGGCCACGATCCAGTCGTACAGCTTCCGGGTTTTTTCGACGTCGGTTTTTGCGCCTGCGATGGCTTTTTGCGCGGTCGCACGGACGATGCCGTCGGTGGGCAAAAACTTTGTCGGCCGCGTGAAGTGGCGCAGGGTGTCGGCATCTTCACGCGTCGCGGTTTTCTGCGACCAGTCGATGGCACGGCCCTGGGTCTGCACCCGGCTGGTCAGCTCGACAAAAGGCTGCGCGAGGCCGGCAGGAAATTCCGCATAAAGCATCTTCGCGCCGTCCGTGCCGTCGTCGGTCAGGTCGGTCGCGCCGTTGCCGGAAAAGCTGTTGCCCTGCGAACGCTGGTAGTCGCTGTTGACCGACGGGATCGGCAGCCAGACCCTGGTCACGCCCTGGGACTTCAGGATGTCCACCCGGGTGGTGACGTCGAAGGTGCGCCAGGCGCCGCTTTGGGGCGCGAACTGGCTGCGGGCGGGCGCCTGCGCGAAGTTGACGGCGGGGAATGCGGCAGCCAGGGAGGCGGCGGCGGCATTTTTGAGAAACGTGCGGCGTACGGTGGTCATGAAAGGATCTCCGGGAGGTGGTGGGGTCGGCGTGACCGGGCATGTGAAGGTGCGCCGGGATGTCGATGCAGCGACGGAAAAATCGCGGGCTGCCGCCAATTATCGCCGCAATGGCGCGGCCAACGCACAGCGCGGTCCGGACCGCCGTCGCCACACCTCGGGGTTAGCCCCTAGACAAAAAGCCTGGGGTATATTGGCCGCGACGAGGCAGGAGGAGCTGCCGCAGACCTTGCAAACAACGGCAGAACCGGCCGGAGGAGATCGGGCGCATGAAGCAATCGGGCAAACCCGCCGGACCGGCCGGCGGCATCGTGCTGCGGCAGACCGCAGGCTGCAGCGCTGCGCAGGCGCTGCAGGCCCTGCTGGCTCGCCTTGACGCCCAGGAGCTCGCCGCATCGGTGGTCGTCAGCGAAGGCGCGGATGCCGAGGGACGCTGGCTGCGTTTCAGCCTGGCTGCGGAACAGGCTGCCGAGTGGGCGCCCGGCCACGACACGCTGGGGCTGTCCCGCGCGCTGCGCCTGGACCCCGCGCATGAACCGGCCGATCTGGTGCGTGAAATCGTGCTGGCGCTGCTGGTGGCACCGGTGGACGCCGTGTTTCCCGGCCTGGACGAACTGGTGTCCGCGGTGCACATCCGGCGCAACATCGTGCAGGCCGCACGCAAGACCACGCTGTCCTTCCACACCAGCCAGGCGGAACGCCCGGCCGACTGCTGGATTTACAAAAAGGATTGCGGCTTTGTGATCCTGCCCGGCGTGTCCCTGACGGCGGCGCTGGCCAAGGCGACCCAGCCCGAGGTATCCGGCACGCTGTATGCGTTTTCCTGTTACCGGGCCACCGAATACGTGATGCTGCTGGGTATTGCCGAGGAACTCGCCCACTGCAACCCGGCGCTTTATCACCAGCTCGAGGCGCTGTGGACCCGGCGACCCATCATGTCGGGGGAGTTCCACGAGGTCTTCCTGCGTGAGCAGGGCAGCATGGAGGCGCCGCTGCCGCCGCATTACTTCGTGCCGGGCGACCGGGTCTGGTTTCGCAATCCCGACGAGGCTTCGGCCGAGGCCTCGGGTTATGAGGGCTCCTGGGTGATTTACCTGGGGGAGGGCCTGTTCACCAACTTCTGGAAACAGGACCAGCCCTACACGCTGGCCGACAAGTGCCTGGAAATTTTCCACTGGCGCCACGCCACCTACCTCGACGCGGGCGGCGATGCGCGCATGGACGAAGCCCGGGTTGAAACGCTGGTGGCCGCGACCTCGCTGGACGCGGCGGAAAGCGGGCGCATCCAGGCGCGGATGCAGCGCTACCGCGAAGCACGCGGCGTGTATCGGGACGGCGGCTGCCTGGACACCACGCGCGAGTTTGCACGCTGGGTACACCCCGGAACCACGGACATCACGCTTCCCGCCCAGTAAGGCCCCCACGTTCGCTCACTTCGTGTAGCTCTCTGCCCCCCGAAGGGGCGCATTTTTCCTTGGGGCGGCCCGGCGGAAAAACAGCCCTGCACTTGCTCAACTTTTCAGCAGCACGTCAATCATCCGGGCGGCGGGCGCGCCGGTCCAGTCCACCTCGCCCTGCACGCGCTGGCGCGCGCGGCCCTGGCGGTCGATCAGCACCGTGGTCGGAAACACCTTGACGCCCCAGGCCCGGGCCGTCTGGCCCTGGGGATCGAGCAGCACCGGCAGGCTCAGCCCGGTGGCCGACGCAAACTGAATGGCCCGGTTCGGGTGTTCCTTGAAGTTCAGCGCCAGCACCAGCAGCCGGTCGGGGCCATACAGGTCGGCGATCTGCTGCAGCGTCGGCATCTCGGCGCGGCAGGGCTCGCACCAGCTGGCCCAGAAATTGACCAGCACCGCCCGGCCCCTGAGCGTGTCCAGACGCCAGCTCTTGCCCTGGGTGTCCAGCGCCTGCAACGGCGGGGTGGACCCCTGCCAGGCCGAGACGGTGTAGGCGGGTTCCGGCGCCGCCTGCACCGGGCGGCCCAGCAGCGCAGCGCCTGCAGCCGCCACGGCGCCCTGCAGCAGGTGGCGACGGGCTGGAAACGGATGAAAGAATGAGGCCATGCTTGCGACCAAGCTTAGCAGGGAGGGCGTCGCCGCAGCAGGCGCGGGTCTTTGTCCCCAGGGGGCCACAGGCGAGTTGGCCCAAAGCGAAACAGTCCTACACCCACGGGCAAGCGGTTTCTTTTACAGTCACCCATCCCTTTTGAAGCATTCATTTTGAATTTACCCCTCAAGCTCCCCGGCCTGGCGCTGGCGCCCGCCTCCCCCCGGTTCATCGACCGCTACAGCGAAACGCCGGGCGGGCTGCCGCGCAGCGCCGCGCAGGAGCTCGCCGACGGCCTGAACGAGGTCGCCGCCAGCGTCTCGCCCAAGTATTTTTACGACGCGCCCGGCTCCAAGCTGTTTGAAGCCATCACCCGGCTCGACGAGTACTACCCGACCCGCACCGAGGCCGGCATTTTCGAGGCCGCCCATGCACAGATGGCCAGCGCGCTGGCCAGCGCCGGCATTCGCCGCCCCTGCCTGATTGACCTGGGGGCCGGCAACTGTGCCAAGGCCAGCAGCCTGATTCCGCACCTGCAACCGCAGCAATATGTGCCGGTGGACATCTCGGTGGACTTCCTGCGCGATGCGGCTGAACAGGTGCAGGCGACCTTTCCTGCGCTGGACATTGTCGGTGTCGGCATGGATTTTTCAGCCGGGCTGCAGCTGCCGCCCGAGGTGCAGGCCGGCGACCGGGTGTATTTCTATCCGGGCTCCAGCCTCGGCAACTTTTCGCCGGACCAGGCGCTGGCGTTTTTGCAGCGCATCACCGAACCGGCCCAGGGCGGCGCGCGCGGCCTGCTGCTGGGCATCGACCTGGTCAAGGACAAGGCCACGCTGGAGGCAGCCTACGACGATGCGCTGGGCGTGACCGCGGCCTTCAACAAAAACCTGCTGCGCCATGTCAACCGCCTGCTCGGGTCGGACTTCGACGAGCGCCAGTGGCGGCACCTGGCGCTGTTCAATGAGGCCGAATCGCGCATCGAGATGCACCTGCAGGCGCAAAAAAACCTGACGGTGCGCTGGCCCGGCGGCGAACGCAACTTCCGCGGCGGCGAACGCATCCACACCGAAAGCTCCTACAAGTACACGCTGGCGTCGATGTCGGCCCTGCTGCGGCAGGCCGGCTTCACGCAGATCAATTACTGGACCGATCCCAAAGAATGGTTTGCGGTTTTTTGGGCGTCTGTCTAGCCGCACCTCACACGCTGCGTCCTGGCCCGCCCGGTTTCGCAGGGTCTGACTCCCCACTCCCAACCCCCCGCCCTTCCCTCGCCCCGCTGGGCGAGAGAAGGGAGCCTCATTTGGCCGCGTGCGCTGCGCTCGCGTGCAAACATGATGGTCTGTGGGGATTCCCGTCCTTGAAGCGCTTTGCGCTTCAAGGACTCCGGATTTGAGTTCCGTATTGGTATTTGTCTTCTGCCTTTTTCTCCCCCACCCGTCGGGCTGGGCCGAGGAGCGGAGCTGAAAACGGATCAGGGCGAGCGATTGTCTGAGCCGAAGGCGAGTTCGAGCTCGACCCCGTTTTCGGCGAGCACCACAGGTTGCCCCGAAGCGCAGCGCAGGGGACCCAGACCATCGGGTCGCTTTTTCTTTGCTTACTTTCTTTTGGCGACGCAAAAGAAAGTGAGTTGCCGCCGGGCAACCCCCGGCCAACAGGTGCGGGCAGACCTCAAAGCACGAAGAAGTCAACTGGAACCCGGATCCAGTCCGGGATGCTTTGCAACAACAAGCGCCCGAAGTTACTTCCCCATCAACTGGTTGAGCTTGTCAGCCTCAAACGTCTCCTGCCGGGCCGCATCGTCGGGCACGCAGTCGCGATGGGTGTGGCCGCTGCCTGATAGTTTTTCGATCGCCTGCCAGAGCAGCGCGATCTGGTGTTCCTGCGAGGAGGCGTTGTCGATCAGGCCTTTCATGGCCTGCGACACCGGGTCGTCGTCCAGCGTGATGCCATAGGCCGAGAACTTGCTCTGCGCCGGGGTCACGTCGGCGCTTTCGCCGGTTTTGGACGGGATGATGCGGGCCGGGATGCCGACCGCGGTGGCGCCGGCGGGCACCGGCTTGATCACCACCGCGTTGCTGCCGATCTTGGCGCCGTCGCCGACCTCGAAGCCACCCAGCACCTTGGCGCCGGCGCTGACCACCACGTTTTTGCCCAGCGTCGGGTGGCGCTTGGTGCCTTTGTAGAGCGAGGTGCCGCCCAGGGTCACGCCCTGGTAAATCGTGCAGCCGTCGCCGATCTCGGCCGTTTCACCGACCACCACGCCCATGGCATGGTCGAAAAACACGCGCTCGCCGATGATGGCGCCGGGATGGATCTCGATGCCGGTCAGCCAGCGCGCGATGTGCGAGATGAAGCGCCCCAGCCACTTGAAGCCGCCGGTCCAGCAGGCATGCGCCAGCCGGTGCAGCAGGATGGCATGCAGGCCGGGGTAACAGGTCAGCACTTCCCAGCCGCTGCGCGCGGCCGGGTCGCGGTCGAGGATGCACTGGATGTCGGAGCGGAGGCGGGAAAACATGGCCCGAGTCTACTTGTCGGCCGAACTCTGCGCTTGGGCGCTGGTTTCGGAGCCCCCACGCTCGTCAGTGCCTGTACTTCGCTGCCCCCCGAGGGGGCTCGCCTCGCTTGGGGCGGCCCTGCGCTCCGGCGCGGCCGCCGCCTGCGACATGGCCTTGGCAATCCCGCGCAGGATGTGGATTTCCTCGGGGCTCAGTCCGGCGCGGTTGAACAGCTGGTTCAGCCGCGGCATCAGTTTTTTCGGCGAAGCCGGATCCAGAAAGCCGATCTCGGCCAGCGCCTGCTCCCAGTGCCCCAGCATGCCGGCCACCGCGGCCGCGTCGGCCAGCTGCGGCTCGGCCGTCGCCGGCTGCACCGCAAAACCGCCGAGCGCCTGGCGCCAGTCGTAGGCAATCAGCTGCACCGCCGCCGCGAGGTTCAGCGAGCCGAAGGCCGGGTCGGTCGGGATGCTCAGCGCCACATGGCAGCGGTAGACGTCCTCGTTCTGCATGCCAAAACGTTCCGACCCGAACAAAAACGCCACACCCTCGGGTTTTGAAGCCAAATCGGCCTCCAGCCCATGTCCGGCATGGGCCGACAGCTCTTTTTTTGATAGCAGACCCGGGTTCGCCAGCAGCGCCGCGAAATGCTCGCGCGGCGCACGTGTCGGCGGGCCGAAGTCACGCGGCGTCATCGCGGTGGCGCACAGGTGCGTCATGCCGTCCAGCGCCTCGTCCAGCGTGGCCACGATGCGGGCCTTGTTCAGCACGTCCAGCGCACCGCTGGCGCGCTGTATGGTTTCCTCACGCCGAAGCACATTGGCCCAGCGCGGCGCCACCAGCACCAGGTCGCCAAAACCCATCACTTTCATGGCCCGCGCGGTGGCGCCGACATTGCCGGCATGGCTGGTGTTGATCAGGACAAAGCGCGTTTTCATGGATAAAAGGGGAAGCAGCCGTGCGAGCCGGTAAAATGGCGTTATTGTCGCCTGCCCCGGTTACCGGCCCGCAGCCCTTGTGCTCTTTCTTAGTCCTATATGTCCAGCAATCTCCACCCCATGCTCAATGTGGCCATCAAGGCTGCGCGCGCCGCCGGCGCCATCATCAACCGCGCCGCACTTGACGTGGAATCGGTCCGGGTCTCGGTCAAGCAGACCAACGACTTCGTCACCGAAATCGACCAGGCCGCCGAAGCCGCCATCATCGAAACCCTGCTGACCGCCTATCCCGGCCACGGCATCCTGGCCGAGGAATCGGGCAGCGAACACGGCGCCAAAGACTCCGACTTCGTGTGGATCATCGACCCGCTGGACGGCACCACCAACTTCATCCACGGCTTCCCCGTTTATTGCGTCAGCATCGCGCTGGCGGTCAAGGGCAAGGTCGAGCAGGCGGTGGTCTACGACCCGACCCGCAACGACATCTTCTGCGCCACCAAGGGCCGCGGCGCTTACCAGAATGACCGCCGCATCCGCGTGGCCAAACGCACCCGCCTGCAGGAGTGCCTGATCTCGACCGGCTTTCCCTACCGTCCCGGCGACAAGCTCAAGACCTACCTGAACATGCTCGGCGACGTCATGAGCCAGACCGCCGGCGTGCGCCGACCCGGCGCCGCCGCGCTGGACCTGGCCTATGTGGCGGCCGGCTACAGCGACGGCTTCTTCGAAGCCAACCTCAAGCCCTGGGACGTCGCGGCAGGCTCCCTCCTGGTGACCGAAGCCGGCGGCCTGATCGGCAACTTCACCGGCGAGGCCGACTTCATGGACCACGGCGAATGTGTGGCCGGCAACCCGCGCATCTATGGCGCGCTGGTCGGCACGCTGGGCAAGTACAGCAAGTTCGCCGGTGCCGGCGACAAGGCCACGGTGCGCCAGGCGGCGCTGGACGCCGCCGCGGATGGCAGCGCCCCGGCCGGCGCGGAGGCCGCGACCCCGACGCCGGAAAAAACCACCCTCAAGTCCAAACGCATCAAGGCCGGCGATGTCCGGCCAGCGGCCACCCCCCCCGGGAGCCCGCCGGACGCGCCCTTTTGAGGGGCGCGGTTTCCGCTATCAAAACCATAGCTTCCGGCGCACAACCGGCATGGGCCGGCTGGCCATTTGATGCGCATTCCGACGGCAGGCGGGACACGGTTGGCGCTGGGCCCGCGCGCGGCCGGCGCGCACTATTTACACCTTGTTTCGTCAGCCGCTGACGTGCCGCTGGGCTGTGCGCCTACACAGGCACCGCTTTACATAAACATTGTCAGTTACCATCAAAACATCACTGACACCGGGGCTGACTGCAGCCTGCAGGCCCCCCCCAAATTCCTGAAAAACAACGTTCATGTCCACGATGCCAGACTCCTCCCCATCCACCTCGACGCCAGCGGTCGCCGACTCGGCGCTGATGCGTGAAGTCGCCGAGCTGGTGGTTTCTTCGCTCAACCTCGAAACCGCCGCCGCCGACATCCAGCCCGACGGTCCGCTGTACGGTGACGGCCTGGGCCTGGACTCGATCGACATCCTCGAAATCGCGCTGGTGGTCTCCAAACGGTATGGCCTGCAACTGCGCGCCGACCATGAAGACAACACCGTGATCTTCCAGTCGCTGCGCAGCCTGAGCAACCACATCGCGCTGCAAAGAACGAAGTGAAACCGGGCTTGACGGCAAACCTGCTGCGCGGCATCCGCTGGGCAGCCATTGCCGGCTTGGGCATCGGTTATTCGGTGCTGTCCCATTTCGCCGCAGCCGATCCCAACCCTGATCTTTTCGACGCCGCCGTCGCCATGGCGCCGCCGCTGGCCCTGGGCGCCGTGCTGGCCTGGCGCTCAGTGCACCGGTTCTGGATGCTGCTGCTGTGTCTGGCCGTGTGCGCCGCCCTGTACGGATCGCGCCACTGGCTGGTGCAGCATTTCAACTGGGTCTTCCTGCTGCAGCACGCCGGCATGCAGGGCCTGCTGGGGCTGGCCTTCGGCCGCAGCCTTCGCGCCGGCCAGGTGCCCATGGTGTCGCGTTTTGCGGCGGTGATCCATGGCAGCCTGTCACCGGCGCTGGAACGTTATACCCGCCAGGTGACCTGGGCCTGGACGCTTTATTTCGCGCTGATGACCAGCCTGTCGCTGCTGCTGTTCTGGCTGGCGCCGGTGACGGTCTGGTCGGTGTTTGCCAACCTGCTGAACCTGCCGCTGCTGATCCTGATGTTTGCCGCAGAGTACGGCGCGCGTGTGGTCCTGCTTCCCGCGTCCGACCGGTCCGGCCCGCTGGAGGCGATACGCGCCTGGCGGCAAGCCGGCACGGGCGCCACGCCACCGCCCACCTGAGCCCGCCATGCCTGTTACCCACTATGCCCTGGTTTCCCACGAGCGCGGCGACGATGTCGTGGCCCGCCGTTACGGCGAAAGCATCACCGTGCGCCGCTACCTTGCCGACGTGCGGCACCTGGCTGCGGCCTTGCCCGCCGGCCACCACATGCTCAATGCCTGCAGCGACCGCTACCATTTCACCGTCGGCCTGGGCGCGGCGCTGCTGACGCGAAAAATCAGCCTGCTGCCACCCACCCACACGCCGGAAATGATCCGGCAGTTGCAGGTGCTGGCGCCCGACGTTTTTTGCCTGGCCGATGCACCCCACGCGATCGACCTGCCCGGTTTTGTCTACCAGGACGCGTTTGCGTCCGCGCCGGCCGACGCCGATGCGGACCCCACTGAAGCCTTCGACATCCCGTTGATCCCGGGCAACCAGCCGGTGGCCGATGTGTTCACCTCGGGCTCCACCGGCCTGCCGCAGCCGCACCGCAAAACCTGGGGGTCGCTGGTGCACAGCGCGCGCGCCGAGGCCCAGCGGCTGGGCCTGGCGCCGTCGACGGAACCCGGCAAAAACCGGCCCTACAGCGCAGTGGGCACGGTGCCGCCGCAACACATGTTCGGCTTTGAATCGACGGTGCTGATGCCCTTGCAAAGCGGCGCGGCCGTCCACGCCGGCCAGCCCTTTTACCCGGCCGATATTGTCAGCGCGCTGCAGTCCGCGCCGCGGCCGCGGGTGCTGGTGACCACACCGGTGCACTTGCGGGTGCTGCTGTCGTCGGGTGTCGAGCTGCCGGCGCTGGACCTGGTGGTATCGGCCACCGCGCCGATGCTGCCGGCGCTGGCGCGGCAGTGCGAGTCGCGGTTTGCCGCCCCCCTGTTCGAGATCTACGGCTCCACCGAAACCGGGCAGATTGCGTCACGGCGCAGCGCACAAACCGACCAGTGGGAGTTGTTTCCGCTGGTCACGCTGACGCCGCACGACGAGCGCATGTGGGCCTGCGGCGGCCATGTCGAGCGGGTCGTGCCGATGAACGACGTGCTCGAACCGATCGACGCCCACCGATTTTTCCTGCATGGGCGACTGAACGACCTGATCAACATCGCCGGCAAACGCAATTCGCTGGACTACCTGAACCACCAGTTGCTCAGCATCGAGGGCGTGCAGGACGGCGCTTTTTTCATGCCCGACGACAGCGACCACGCGGCCGTCGTGCGCCTGATGGCGTTTGCGGTGGCACCGGGGATGACCCAGGCCGAGTTGCATGCGGCGCTGAAAAAACGCATTGACACCACCTTCCTGCCGCGTCCGCTGGTCCTGCTTGATGCGCTGCCGCGCAACAGCACCGGCAAGCTGCCGCGTGAGGCGCTGGAGGCGCTGGCACGGGCGCACCAGAAAGGCCATCCACATGCAGGGTGAAACCAGCCTGGGCTTTGCCGCCGACCACCCGGCATTTGCCGGCCACTTCCCGGGCCAGCCGATCGTGCCGGGCGTGCTGCTGCTGGACGCGGCGGTGTACGCAGTGCAACAGGCCCTGGCGGCGGGCGGTGTCAGCACCCCCACCTGCCAGGTCCAGTCCGCCAAGTTCCTGAGCCCGGTGGCCCCCGGCGAAACCCTGCAGCTGTCCTGGAGCGAGAGCGGCACCGGGCAGGTCCGGTTTGGCATCGCCGGTCCCGGCCGCCAGGTGGCGACCGGCGTTCTTGGCTTCGCCGGTCCGGCATGAGCGACGCTGAAACACGGCCTGCGCAGGCCAGCTGGCGGCAGCGGCCGGAACGCAGCAACATGCTGATGCTGCGGATCATGACCTGGATATCGCTGCGCCTGGGCCGCGCCGCCGGCCGCTGCGTGCTGTATGGCATTGCGGCCTATTTCCTGCTGGCCAACGCTGCCGCGCGGCGCGCGTCCCGCGCCTACCTGCAGCGCGCGCTGGACCTGCCGCGGGTCGGCTGGCGCCACATCTTCCGGCACTTCCTGAGTTTTGCCTCCTGCGTGCACGACCGGGTCTACCTGATCAACGACCGCTTCAACCTGTTCGACATCCATATCCACCAGGAGCACCTGATCGCGGAGCTGACTGCCGACAGGAAAGGTGTGTTCCTGATGGGTGCACACATGGGCAGCTTCGAAGTGCTGCGCTCCATCGGGCGGCGCAGGCCGGGCATGCGTGTGGCGATGGTGATGTTCGAGGAAAACGCCCGCAAGATCAATGCGGCCCTCAGTGCGATCAATCCCGCGGCGCAGCAGGACATTGTGGCGCTGGGCCATGCCGACTCCATGCTGAAGGTGCATGAACTGATTGAAGGCGGCAGCGTGGTCGGCATGCTGGCCGACCGCTGCCTGAACCACGACAGCACCCGGCCCGCGCCTTTCCTCGGTGAACCGGCCGAGTTTCCGGTCGGCCCGTTCCGCATGGCGGCCATCCTGCGCCGGCCGGTGCTGTTCATGGTCGGCCTGTATGGCGGCGGCAACCGCTACGATATCCACTTCGAAACGCTGGCCGACTTTTCCACGATACCGGCCGGTGCCCGCGAAGCCGCGGTGCAGGCCGCGATGGCGCGTTACGCCCAGTTGCTCGATGCGCACTGCCGCGCGGCGCCCTACAACTGGTTCAATTTTTTCGACTTCTGGCAGGCGGCCAGCCCCGCGCCGAAGGCCAACCCGGTACCTCCCCATGCATGACGCACGACCCCCCCTGTCCTCCCGCTTTTCTGGCCTGCTGGCCGGCGCCGGCTTGCTGCTGGCCCTGCTGGGCACGCCGGCCATGGCCGCCTGGGACATCACGCAGCTGATGCAGGGCCTGGCACAGAACAAGTCAGGCCGCGCCAGTTTTGTCGAGAAAAAATACATTGCGCTGCTCGACAAACCGGTCGAGTCCTCGGGTGAGCTGCTGTACACCGCGCCCGACCGGCTGGAAAAACGCACATTCAAGCCGCGGCCGGAATCGATGTTGATTGAAAGCGGCACGCTGACGGTGGAGCGCAACAAGCGCCGCATGACGCTGCGGCTGCAGGACTACCCCGAGCTGGTGGCCTTCACCGAAAGCATACGCGGCACGCTGGCCGGTGATGTTGCCGCGCTCAGGCGCATCTACAACCTCGATCTCGAGGGCAACGAGGAGCGCTGGACGCTGGTACTGCGCCCGGTCGAAACCAGGATGCTGGATGTGGTGCAGCGCATCCGCATCGGCGGCAGCCGCGCCGAGGTCAAGACCATCGAAATCGAGCAGACGGACAAGGACCGATCGGTCATGGTCATCGCTCCGCTGGCCCCATGATGCGAGGTTTTTTCCGGCGGCAACTGCTGCCGGTGTGGATCTGGCTGGCGGCCCTGCTGCTGTGCGGCGTGCTGGTTGCGCGCACCCAGTTCACCGCCGACATGTCGGCCTTCCTGCCGCGCTCGCCCACGCCCGAACAACAACTGCTGGTGGACCAGCTGCGCGACGGCCTGGTCTCGCGCCTGATCCTGGTCGGCATCGAGGGCGGCGACCTGCCGGCCCGCGCTGCCGTCTCCGGCGCCATGGCCACCCAACTGCGCGCCGACAAACGTTTCACCACCATCAGCAACGGCGAGTCCGGCGGCGCGCAGCGCGACCAGGCCTTTCTGTTTGAACACCGCTACCTGTTGAGCCCGGCGGTGACACCGGAGCGTTTCACCGCCGCCGGACTGCAGTCGGCCATCGCCGAAACGCTGGACCTGCTGGCCTCACCCGCCGGCCTGCTGACCAAGGCGCTGTTGCCACGCGACCCGACCGGCGAGATTCCGCTGCTGCTCGAGGAATTCGCGGGTGATGGCAGCAGCGGCGCCAACCGGCCCAACAGCGCCGGCGGCGTCTGGGCCTCGCGCGACGGCCAGCGCGCGCTGCTGCTGGCGCAAACCGTCGCACCGGGTTCCGACAC
This sequence comes from Polaromonas sp., assembly GCA_013824015.1. Lineage (GTDB taxonomy): Bacteria > Pseudomonadota > Gammaproteobacteria > Burkholderiales > Burkholderiaceae_C > Polaromonas. The sequence goes on along the minus strand of PNNC01000058.1, from coordinate 14,803 downwards.
CGACGCGCAGGAAGACGCCATCCAGGCCGTGCGCGCTGCCTTTGCGCAGGCGCAGCAGGCCCGTCCCGGCGCGGCCGCAGCGGCCATGAAACTGGTGGTCTCCGGCCCGGGCGTGTTTGCGGTGCAGGCCCGCGACACCATCAAGCGCGAAGTCACCCGCACCTCGGTCATCAGCATGGCGCTGATGTTCACGCTGCTGATCATCATCTACCGGTCCTTCACCACGCTGGCCCTCGGCATGGTGCCGGTTGTGTCCGGCACGGTCGCCGGCATCGTCGCCGTCAGCCTCGGCTTCGGCGAGGTGCACGGCCTGACGCTGGGTTTCGGCACCACCCTGATCGGCGAGGCGGTGGACTATTCGATTTACCTGTTCGTGCAGTCCGAACGCACGGCCCATTCCAGAACCGACTGGGTACGCCGCTTCTGGCCGACCATCCGTCTCGGTGTGCTGACCTCGGTCGCCGGTTTTGCCTCGCTGCTGTTCTCGGGGTTTCCCGGACTGGCGCAGCTCGGTCTGTATTCGATCGCCGGCCTGCTGACCGCCGCCGCCGTCACGCGTTTTGTGATGCCGCACCTGATGCCGGCAGGCTTTCGGGTGCGTGATGTGTCACCGCTGGGCCGCAGGCTGCAGGGCTGGGTGGCGTTCGCGCCGCGCCTCAAAGGGCTGGCGCTGGCGCTGCTGGTGCTGGCCTGCATTCCGCTGGCCATCCATCGCGACCAGTTGTGGAACCACGAGCTGTCAGCGCTGAGCCCGGTGTCCATGGCTGACCAGATGCTGGACACCGAATTGCGGGCCGACCTGGGTGCGCCCGACGTCCGCTACCTGGTGGTGGTCAGCGCCCCCAGCCAGGAGGAGGTGCTCCAGGCATCGGAAGCCACCGTGGCGGCCCTGCAGGGCCTGATGACGCAGCAGGTGATCACCGGCATCGACACGCCCACGCGTTTCCTGCCCAGCATGGCCACCCAGCAGGCCCGGCTCGCGAGCCTGCCGGCGCCGTCCGAACTCGCCCCCCGCCTGCGGCAGGCCGTCTCCGGATTGCCGATCCAGGCGGACCGGCTGGCCCCTTTCCTGGCCGATGCAGAAGCCGCGCGCAAGAGCCGGCCACTGCAACGTGCCGATCTCGAGGGCACCACACTCGCGGTCGCCGTGGACGGCATGCTGCTGCAGTACAGCGCCACACCCTCCCGGCCGGCCGGCTGGAGCGCACTGCTGCCATTACACGCGCCGGCCAGCGGCATCATCGATGCCGGCGCCGTTCGCCAGGCGCTGGCAGCGGCGCCTGCGACCGCGGCCGGCGGCAACGCCCTGTTCGTCGACCTCAAGGGCGAAGCGGACCGGCTTTACAGCGGCTACCTGCGCGAGGCGATCCTGCTGTCACTCGCCGGCGTCGCCGCCGTCGCCGCGCTGTTGCTGGTGGCCTTGCGCTCGCCCGGCCGGACCCTGCGGGTATTGATCCCGCCTGCAGCGGCCATCGTGGTGGTGCTGGGCAGCCTGGCGCTGGCAGGCCACCGGCTGACCATTCTTCATCTGATCGGCCTGCTGCTGGTGGTGGCGGTAGGCTCCAATTACGCGCTGTTCTTCAACAGCGCTGCGCCGGCGCCCGCCCCCGACGACGCGGCCGCGCGTGCGGACAGTGAAACCTCCGGCATCACGCCGCGCACGCTGGCGTCCCTGCTGTTTGCCAACCTCACGACGGTGGCCGGTTTCGGCGTGCTGGCGATTTCGAGCGTGCCGGTGTTCCAGGCCATCGGCCTGACGGTCGGACCCGGCTCGGTGCTGGTGCTGCTGTTTTCAGCGATTTTTGCCGGGCGCGCCGATGCCGCCACAGCGGCGACGCCAGCCGGCGGGACTGCATGAACACACCGCTGACCTCCGTCCCGATGCGGCAGCGCCGGCAACTGCCCGCCCTGGTGGTCCTGTCGCTGGGCATCCACGCGGCGGCCGCCGTCGCGGTGCTGGCGTTTCCGTCGGTCTGGCCCTGGGCGCTGGCGGTGCTGGCGCTCAATCATGCGCTGCTGGCAACGGTCGGCCTGCTGCCGCGCAGTCACTGGCTGGGCGCCAACTGGACGCGGTTGCCGGCTGCCGCCGCGGCGCGCGGCGAGGTCGCCCTGACCATCGACGACGGCCCCGACCCGGTGGTCACCCCCGCCGTGCTCGATCTGCTGGACCGGCATGGCGCCAAGGCCACCTTTTTCTGCGTGGGACGCCAGGCTGCGCTGCATCCCGAGATTTGCCGCGACATCCTCAGGCGCGGCCACCGCATCGAAAACCACAGCCAGCTGCACCGGCACAATTTTTCATTGCTCGGGCCGGCCGGGTTCCGGCGCGAGCTCGAAGCGGCCCAGGCCACGCTGACGGCGATCACCGGCGACCGGCCGCAGTTTTTTCGCGCGCCCGCCGGTTTGCGCAATCCTTTCCTCGACCCGGCGCTGCAGCGCAGCGGCCTGCGGCTGGCGAGCTGGACACGCCGCGCTTATGACACGCGCGAAGGTGATCCCGCCATCGTGCTGCGCAAGCTCTGCCGTTCGCTGCGGGCCGGCGACATCCTGCTGCTGCACGACCGCCATGCGGCACTCACGCCCCGGGGTGTGCCGGTGATCCTGGAAGTCCTGCCCGCACTGCTGCAGGCCATCGGGCAGGCCGGCCTGCGACCCGTTACCCTTCGCGAAGCCCTGACATGAGCTCCAGACATTCTTCCTTCATCCAGCGCCTGATTGGCGAAGCAGCCGCGCCCTACCGGGCCGCTGGCTTGTATGCCTGGTTTTTTGCGCGCGGCAAACTCGGTGGTGATCCGGTCTTTGCCCACTTGCTGTCTGCCGGGCTGCTGAGCGGACGCCGGCGCATTCTCGACATTGGTTGCGGCCAGGGCCTGCTGACGTCCTGGCTGCTGTCAGCGCAGGCAGCCGGCCAAGCTGGACGCTGGCCTGAAACCTGGCCTGCCGCACCGCAGCCCGATCATGTGCGCGGCATCGAACTGATGGCCCATGACGTGGCGCGGGCCGACAGCGCGCTGGCGCCCGCGGTCAGCGCCGGCCGCGCGAGTTTTGTCCAGGCCGACATGTGCCATGCCGAGTTCGGCGCTGCTGATGCGGTGGTGATCCTGGATGTGCTGCACTACGTTCCGCTGGCCGCGCAGGACCAGGTGCTGGCGCGCGTGCGCCGCAGCCTGCCGCCCGGCGGTGTGTTGTTGCTGCGCGTGGGCGATGCGGCTGGCGGCCTGCGATTTGCCATCAGCAACTGGGTGGACCACGTGGTCACCACCTTGCGTGGCCACCGTCTGGGCACCCTGTATTGCCGGCCGCTGGCGGCCTGGCAGGACACGCTGACCCGGCTGGGCTTTGTGGTGGAGGCGCAGTCCATGAGCGAAGGCACGCCGTTTGCCAATGTGCTGCTGGTGGCCCGCCTGCCCGCTGATTCATGATCACACCGAGGACCCGATGAACCCCGCCTCCCTCCCTTCACCGGCCGCCATGCAGGCATTGCGGCTGTCGCATTTCACCGCCGCCAGCTGTATCGGCGTCGGCCTGGACGCCACCCTGGCGTCACTGCGCGCAGAACGCAGCGGCCTCAAACCCTGCGATTTCGATTCGGTCGACCTCGCCACCTGGACCGGGGATGTGCCCGCAGTGGACCTCGAAGTGATGCGCCCCGACCTGCGCGCCTTTGACTGCCGCAACAACCGCCTGGCCCAGCTCGCGCTGCGCCAGGACGGTTTCGAGCAGGCGGTGCTGGCGGCGGCCGGCCGGCTGGGCAAACGGCGCATCGGCGTGTTTCTGGGGACCAGCACCTCGGGCATCCTCGAGACCGAACTCGCCTACCGGGCGCTGGACCCGGTCACCGGCGCCCTGCCGGCTTCGCTGGTTTACGCCGGCAGCCACAACCCCTTTTCGGTGACGGCTTTTGTGCGCGACTACTTCGGCCTGGAAGGCCCGGCCGTGACGGTTTCGTCCGCCTGCTCCTCCAGCGCCAAGGTGTTTGCCTCGGCGCGCCGCATGATGGCCGCCGGCCTGATCGATGCGGCGGTGGTCGGTGGCGTGGACTCGCTGTGCCTGACCACGCTGTACGGCTTCAACTCGCTGGACCTGCTGTCACGCCAGCCCTGCCAGCCCTTTGACGCAGCGCGCAAGGGAATATCGATTGGCGAAGGCGCCGCCTTTGTGCTGCTCGAGCAACTGCCTGACAACCTGGACGCGAATGCGATCCTGCTGCGCGGGATCGGCGAATCCAGCGATGCCCACCACATGTCGGCGCCGCACCCCGAGGGCCTGGGCGCCATCGCCGCGATGCGCCAGGCGCTGGCCAGCGCAGGACTGCAGCCCGGCCAGATCGACTACATCAACCTGCACGGCACGGCCACGCCGTCGAATGACGCCGTCGAGGGCAAGGCCGTGGCCTCGGTCTTCGGCGACTACGCGCTGCCCGGCAGCTCCACCAAGGGCGCCACCGGCCACACCCTGGGCGCAGCCGGTGGCCTGGAGGCCGTCATCAGCGCACTGGCCCTGCAGCAGGGCTTCATGCCGGGCGGTGTGAATACGCAAAACCCGGATCCCAATCTGCCGGTGGACTACCTGCTGCACAACCGCGAGCAGGCGCTGCAGCATGTGCTGAGCAACTCCTTTGGTTTTGGCGGCACCAACTGCAGCCTTGTTTTCGGCCGTGCGGCCTGAGGAACGGACATGAGCACACCCATCCCCGCCACCACGCCACCCGGTCTCACCGTGTTTGTCGAAGGCATCGGCCTGGTCGGCCCCGGCCTGTCCAGCTGGGACGACGTCCGGGACAAACTGCGGGGCCAGTCGCCCTATGTGTCGGCACCCACCGTGTTGCCGCCACCGATGTCGCTGCCGGCGGCCGAGCGCCGCCGGGCCGGCGCCGTCATCAAGGTGTCGCTGGCGGTCGGCCACGAGGCCGTCAACGCTGCCGGGCTGCGCGCCGCCGACCTGCCGTCGGTCTTCACCTCGTCCGGTGGCGACGGCGTGAACTGCCATGACATCTGCTCGACGCTGGCTTCCAGCGACCGGCTGATCTCGCCAACCCGGTTTCACAACTCGGTGCACAACGCCGCCTCGGGCTACTGGAGCATTTCCACCGGCGCCACGCCGACCTCGTCGGTGCTGTGCGCCCACGACGGAAGCTTTTCTGCAGGACTGCTGGAAGCGGTCACCCAGGCCGCCGTGGACAACACCCCGGTGCTGCTGGTGGCCTATGACACCCACTACCCCGAACCGCTGAACAGCAAGCGGCCCGTGCCCGACACCCTCGGTGTCGCGCTGGTCCTGAGCCCGCAGCGCAGCGAACGCAGCCTGGCCCGCATCACGCTGTCGGGGGCCGACTGCCTGAGCCGCGCGCCGGTGGACACCCTGAGCGATCCCGGCCTGGAGTTCCTGCGCCAGACCATACCGGCTGCGCGCGCCCTGCCCCTGCTGCAATGCATCGCCCGGCAGCAGACGGCCACCGTGGCGCTGGACTATCTCGACGACATGCACCTGGCGCTGGACGTGTCGCAGCCATGACCCTGCCGCGCACCCTCGGGCATGACGAGATTGCCCGCCGCATCCCGCACCAGGGCGACATGTGCCTGCTGGACGAAGTCATCGCCTGGGACGACACGCAGATCCAGTGCCAGGCCACCAGCCATCGCGCCGCGGACAACCCGCTGCGCGCGCACGGCCGGCTGGGCGCGGCCTGCGGCGTCGAATATGCGGCGCAGGCCATGGCTGTACACGGCGCACTGGTGGGCGAGCGCCTGGCCGGTGACGGCGCTGCCGGCACGGCCCCGCGTGCCGGCTACCTGGCCAGCATTCGCAGCGTGACCCTGCATGTGGACCGGCTGGACACCCTTGCCGCGCCGCTGCTGATCAGCGCCGAACGCATCACCGGTGACCAGCACACCGTGCTGTACAGCTTTTCCTTGACCGCGGGCGACACAGCGCTGCTCAGCGGGCGGGCGGTGGTGGTGCTTGACGCCTCCGCGCTCGCCTTGCCAGCCCGCACGCCCGCCTGACCCCTTGCCCCCAGGAGAACACCCATGACCACCTCATCCAGACGCGCACTTGTCACCGGCGGCAGCGGCGGCATCGGCTCAGCCATCTGCCGGCGCCTGGCCGCGGACGGCTACAGCGTCATCGTCCACGCCAACGGCAACCTCGAGAAGGCGCAGGCGGTGGCGGCGGACATCACCGCCGGGGGCGGCCAGGCCCAGGCCGTGGCCTTCGATGTGACCGATGCGGCGGCCACGGCGGCCGCACTCGAGGCCTTGCTGGAGCATGGCCCCATCCAGGTGCTGGTCAACAATGCCGGCATTCACGACGACGCCGTCTTTCCCGGCATGCAGCTGGCGCAGTGGCAGCGTGTTCTTGATGTGTCGCTCAATGGCTTCTTCCATGTGACGCAGCCGCTGACCATGCCGATGATCCGCACGCGCTGGGGCCGCATCATCACCATCACCTCGGTTGCCGCCGTGGCCGGCAACCGCGGCCAGGTCAATTATTCGGCCGCCAAGGGCGCCCTGCATGCCGCCACCAAATCACTGGCGCTGGAAGTGGCCAGCCGGGGCATCACCGTCAATGCGGTGGCGCCCGGCATCATCAATACCGCCATGACCGAGGGCAGCTTCAGCGCCGAGCTGATCAACCAGATGGTGCCGATGAAACGCGCGGGCAAGGCCGAAGAAGTGGCCGACCTGGTGGGTTTTCTCGCATCGGAACAGGCCGCTTACATCAGCGGCCAGATCATCTCGATCAATGGCGGGATGATTTAAAGCCCCCACGTCCGCTCGCTGATGTCACGCTCGTTCTGACATGCCCCCTGGGGGCCGCGGGCCGTTATGCGGCGGTGATGCGCCGCCACAGCAGCAGCGGCAGGCGCACGAGAAAACCCAGGAACAGCCGTGAGTGCATCCAGCTCAGCAGCAGGTTGTCGCGCAAATAGTTGAAGTGCGACACGCCGCCCTCGTCGGGGCGGAAGTACCTGACGGTGGCGGGCACGTTGACGGGCTTGACGCCGAGCCAGCACATGCGCACCACCGCCTCGGGGTCAAAATCGAAGCGGCGCATCCAGCGCTGACCGTGCATCACGCGCCGCAGCGGCGCTATCGGATACACCCGGAAACCGAACAGCGAATCGCCAATGCCCGCCCACAGGGTTTCCAGGTTGGCCCAGCCGTTGGACACCTTGCGGCCATTGACGCGCAGGCGCGGCGCGTCTGCGGCAAATACCGGCACCCCCAGCACCATCACAGCCGGCTGCGCGGCGGACAGCGCCATGAACTCCGGAATCAGCGGCGCCGGATGCTGGCCGTCCGAGTCCATCGTCAGCACATGGGTGAAGCCCTGGGCCGCAGCCTGGTCGATGCCGTGCAGCACGGCAGCGCCCTTGCCCACGTTGTGCGGCAGCACGATCACATGCAAACCCGGGTCCTGCGCGGCCATGGCCTGCAGGCCGGCGGCACTGTCGTCGGTGCTGCCGTCCACCACCACCCACACCGGCGTCCATTGCGCGCGCGCCGAGCGCACGGTGTCGTAGACCTTGGGGCCGGGGTTGTAGCTGGGGATCAGGACGAGGTGGGAAGGCGAGGCGCTGCGGGACGGGGTGCTGGGTAAAGAGACAGTCATCGGCATCAACGAGGAACGGTGGACGTCAGGAAGCTGCGGCTCAGGCCGGCGGCGCCTTGACAGGAAAATCCGGCACCTGCGCATGCGCCAGCTCGGACTGGAAGTAGTGTTCAAGTTCGCAGACGAATTGTGCCGTGTCACGCGGTGGATCGAAGCGTTTGCCCAAACGCACGCGGTAGGTGATCGGCATCCTCGGTGTCCACAGCAGCGACCAGCCCTTGCCGAGAAAGCCCGAATCGGTTTCGATAAACACCGTCTGCACCGGCACACCGGCCTTTTTGGCAATCAGGCCGGTGGTGCCCTGCATCGCCCCCACCGGGAAGCGTGTGGTGCGTGTGCCCTCGGGAAACAGCAGCAGGTGACTGCCATGGGTCAGATCGTCCACCCCCAGTTGCACCATGGTGCGCAGCGGTGTGTTGCGGATATACCCGGCCAGCCGCGCACCGGCGCCGAAGAAGACGCTGTTGACCAGTTCCGCCTTCATGATGCAGGCAGCGCCCGGCAGGCGCGACAGGATCATCACGGCATCGAGCAGGCAGGGATGGTTGGGGGCGATCACCATGGCGGGGCCGTCCCTGAGCACGTCCAGCGCCGACAGGTCAAAGCGGCAGGCGCCCATCCGGGTCAGGAAATGCAGGTAGGCGCGCGTGGTGTGGGTCACCAGCCGGCGGCCCAGGCGTTTGCTGAGCGCGCGCGGCAACAGCCCGCGCATCGGAAACGCCAGCAGCGTCACGCTCAGGCAGATCAGGCCGAGCACCAGGTAACCCAGGTACATGCGAAGGCTCTCGTGCAGGTGCGTGGGCCTGACGTGAATCTTCAGGGGTTCCTCGAGCAAGGCGTGCGGCTTGTAGTCCATGACTCAATGTGTCAGTGGCGCACCGTGGACAGCGGTCTCGGCCGGGTCCATCGCATCAACCACACGGATATTGGCCTTGCGCCGGCGCATCGCCTGCCAGGAGCGTTTGAAATTCAGGGCCGACGAGATGTAGAAGATACCCTTGAGCACCCGCAGCGAACGCCAGATCGGCGTCTTGCCAAAAATGTCGCCGGCCAGCATGGACAGCAGCGCTTCCTTGACGCGCCAGTCATTTCGCGGCGCCATGAACAGGTCGCGCATGGTCGGGTTGGTCACGCGGTAGATGAACCACGAAAACTCCTTCGGCCCCTTGCGCACCTGGCGGTCGAAATGCGCCAGCGCCGCGGCCGCTTTTGCGGGCTCGCGCAGGCAGGTGTCCACCGTCTCGGCGCCGACAAAGCCACCCTGCATGGCCAGCATCACGCCCGATGAAAACACCGGGTCGATGAAGGTGAAGGCGTCGCCAATCATCACGTAGCCAGGGCCATGCGTGCGCTCGCAGGCATAGGAAAAATTGCCGGTGGCTTCCACGTCCGACGACAGCGTGGCGCCGGCCAGCCGTTCAGAAAGTGCCGGGCACATGGCAATCGTGTCGAGGAAAAACTCCCGGACCGGCTTTGTCCGGCTTTTCAGGTAATACGGCCAGACCACCGCACCGACGCTGGTGCAGCCGTCGGCCAGCGGAATGAACCAGAACCAGCCGTGGTCAAACCAGAAAATCGTGATGTTGCCCTCGGCCTGCCCGGGGTGCCGCGTGGCGCCGGTGAAATGCCCATACAGCGCCGAGCTGTTGTGTTTGGGATTGCGGTGCTTGATGTCGAACTGCTTGCCCAGCACGGTGTCGCGCCCGGAGGCGTCGACCACAAAACGCGCGCGCCAGCCGGCACTGCTGCCATCGTCGTTCTGCGCCCGCACCGTGGCGCCGCTGCCGTCGCGCGCAAATTCAACGCCCTTGACGCGGCAACCTTCGATCACCTCGGCGCCGAGACGGGCCGCATTGCGGATCAGGATTTCATCAAATTCGGAGCGCCGCACCTGGTAGGAAAACGGCATGGACTTGTCCCAGGCATCGGCAAACTCGAAGGTCTGGCTTTTGTTGCTGTGCCAGGGCGAGACAAACTCGGCGCCCCACTTTTCCATGCCGATGGCCTTGACCGCATCGGCCACCCCGAGCTTTTCCAGCAGCGGCAAGTTGGCGGGAAGCAGCGACTCGCCGATGTGAAAGCGCGGGTGATGTTCCTTCTCGAGCACCACCACCTTGTGGCCACGCTGCGCCAGCAGGGCGCCAGCGGTGGCGCCGGCAGGACCGCCGCCGATGACCAGCACATCACATTCGGCCAGCGCTGCGCCGGAAGGTGTGGGCGAAGGGAACTCCTCGGTCATGACAGATCCTTGGTTGGATTTTTTAGGGGCCGTACGCCCCTTTTGTGCGGTAGCGTCCTTGAGTTTAGCGGGGGGTGGGCCGAATATTTGTAGTGAAATGTCGCTTTACACGGCCGCGTTTTGGCCTGCCCCATGCCGCCGCCCCGGCCGCAGGGCCGCAAGTGCTATTATTTTCCCCGGCCATGCTGCTGCGCCGCCTCGACGGCGCCTGTTCCAGCCGGCCTTCCCACGCACCAGCCTCCTGTGAACCTTTCCCCGTCCGACCCCCTTCCGGAAATCGCCGATACCGCACCGGTTGCGGCCGGGAAACACACGCCCATGATGGTCCAGTACCTGGGGCTCAAGGCCGACTACCCGGACACGCTGCTGCTGTACCGCATGGGCGACTTCTACGAGCTGTTTTATGCCGATGCCGAAAAGGCCGCGCGCCTGCTCGACATCACGCTGACCCGGCGCGGCCAGTCGGCCGGCGAGCCGGTGGTGATGGCCGGCGTGCCCTTCCACTCACTCGAAGGCTATCTCGCCAAACTGATCAAGCTCGGCGAATCGGTGGCCATCTGCGAGCAGGTCGGCGATGTCGCCACCGCCAAAGGGCCGGTCGAACGCAAGGTGGTGCGGGTCGTCACGCCCGGCACCCTGACCGACACCGAGCTGCTCAGCGACAAGAGCGAATCGATTCTGCTGGCCGTGCACCAGGGCCTGCGCCACAGCTGCGGCCTGGCCTGGCTCAGCGTGACCCAGGGGGTGATCCACCTGGCGCATTGCGCCGGTGACGAGCTTGAAGCCTGGATCGCGCGGATTGGACCGAGCGAGCTGCTTTACAACGTCGACGTCACGCCGGCGTTCGAGCAGCGCCTCAAAAGCCAGCGTTGCGCCGTCAGCGCGCGGCCGGCCTGGCAGTTCGACGCGGCCCTCGGCGCGCGCCGCCTGCTGGCGCAGTTGCAGGTGGCCTCGCTGGCGTCCTGGAACGCCGAAGCCCTGCCCGACGCCCATGCCGCGGCGTCGGCCCTGCTCGGTTATGCCGAACACACCCAGGGGCGGAGCCTGCCGCATGTGCACAGCCTGCAGGTGGTGCGGTCCGGCGAACTGATCGAGCTGCCGCAGACCACCCGCCGCAACCTCGAACTGACACACAACCTGCGCGGCGAGGATTCACCCACGCTGTTTTCGCTGCTCGACACCTGCAGCACCGGCATGGGCAGCCGCGCCCTCAAGAGCTGGCTGCTGAGTCCGCGCCGCGAGCGCAGCCAGGCCCAGGCGCGGCTGGACGCGATCACGGCCTTGCGCGACGGCCTGCACCACCCGCTGCGCAGCGGGCTGCGCGGCTGCAGCGACGTGGAGCGCATCACCGCCCGCATCGCACTGCGCCAGGTGCGCCCGCGCGAACTGGTGGCCTTGCGGCAGACGCTACAAAAAACAGAGCACCTCAGACCCACTGGACATGGGCTGACGGCACTTTTGACCACTATTTTTGAGGATCTGCAAGCGCCGCCGGAATGTGCGGCGCTGCTGGGGCGCTACCTGCTGGACGAGCCCGCCGCGCTGATCCGCGACGGCGGCGTGATCAACCACGGCTGCGACGCCGACCTCGACGAGCTGCGCGGCATCCAGACCAACTGCGACGGCTTCCTGCTCGAGCTCGAAGGCCGCGAGCGCGCCCGCACCGGCATCAGCAACCTGCGGGTGCAGTTCAACAAGGTGCACGGCTTTTACATCGAGGTCACCCAGGGCCAGGCCAGCAAGGTGCCCGACGACTACCGGCGCCGCCAGACCCTGAAAAACGCCGAGCGTTACATCACGCCCGAACTCAAGGCCTTTGAAGACAAGGCCCTGTCGGCCCAGGAGCGGGCCCTGGCGCGCGAAAAATGGCTGTACGAGCAGTTGCTCGACCAGCTGCAGGCCTTTGTGCCGGCGCTGGGCCGGCTGGCGCGCGCGCTGGCCAGCCTGGACGCGCTGTGCGCGCTGGCCGAACGCTCGCTGACACTGAACTGGGCCGCGCCGGTGTTCGTCAAGGAACCCTGCATTGCCATCCGCGAGGGCCGGCACCCGGTGGTCGAGGCCCGACTCGGCGAAACCGGCGCCGGCGCCTTCATCGCCAACGACTGCGACCTCGGCGGCAAAAGCCGCATGCAGATCATCACCGGCCCCAACATGGGCGGCAAATCGACCTATATGCGCCAGGTGGCGCTGATTGTGCTGCTGGCCGGCATGGGCTCGTATGTGCCGGCGGCCAGCTGCCGGCTCGGGCCGATCGACGCGATCCTGACGCGTATTGGCGCAGCCGACGACGTGGCCAATGCCCAGTCCACCTTCATGCTCGAGATGCTGGAAGCCGCGCAAATCCTGCATGCCGCCACACCGCACTCGCTGGTGCTGATGGACGAGATCGGGCGCGGCACCTCGACCTTTGACGGCCTGGCGCTGGCCGGCGGCATCGCCGCCCACCTGCACAACAAGACCCAGGCCTTCACGCTGTTCGCGACGCATTATTTCGAGCTGACCGAATTCCCGGCGCGCCACCATGCGGCCGTCAACGTGCATGTCAGCGCGGTGGAGTCCGGCGCCGACATCGTGTTTTTGCACCACATTGAACCCGGCCCGGCCAGCAAGAGTTACGGCATCGCGGTGGCCAAACTCGCCGGCGTCCCGGCCGGCGTCGTCAACCACGCCCGCCATGCGCTGGCCGCGCTGGAAACCCAGCAGGACGCCACCCGCGCCCAGGTCGACCTGTTTGCCGCGCCACCCGAGCCGGCCGCGCCCGACGCCAGCGCCGTCGAAAAAGCCCTGGGCGCCATCAATCCCGACCTCCTGAGTCCGCGCGAAGCGCTGGACGCCCTTTACCAACTGAAAAAACTTGCCGCAGGCTGATTTTTCACCCACGATTGTCCTCATGACTTATTGCGTCGCCATCAAACTCAACGCCGGCCTGGTGTTTCTCTCGGACTCCCGCACCAACGCCGGGCTGGACCAGATCAGCACCTTCCGCAAGATGATCATTTATGAGAAGCCGGAAGACCGCTTCATGGTGCTGCTGTCGGCCGGCAATTTGTCGATCTCGCAGTCGGTGCGCGAGATCCTGCAGATCGAGCAGCTCAAGGACCCGGAGGGCGGCCCGCCGATCACGATCTGGAATGCCAAAAGCATGTTCGACGCGGCGCGTGTGCTGGGTGCAGCGATCCGCCGCGTGCACGAACGCGACGCCGAGGACCTCAAACACGCCGGTGTCGAGTTCAATGTCTCGCTGATTTTCGGCGGCCAGATCCGCGGCGAAGGCATGCGGCTGTTCCAGATGTATTCGGCCGGCAACTTCATCGAAGCCACGCCCGAAACGCCCTACTTCCAGGTCGGCGAGTCCAAATACGGCAAGCCGGTGCTGGACCGCGTGATCACGCCCGACACCCCGCTGGACGAAGCCGCCAAGTGCGCGCTGGTGTCGATGGACTCCACGCTCAAGTCCAACCTGTCGGTCGGCCTGCCGCTGGACATGGTGGTTTACGAAGCCAATTCGCTGCAGACCGACAAGGTGGTGTGTATCGACCACGAAAACCCCTATTTCCGGATGCTGCACAACAACTGGGGCAAGAAGCTGCGCGAGGTCTTTGACAGCATCGAGGACCCGATGTGGACCGGCGGCGAAACCCAGGTGCCGCTGCTGACGCCGCTGACGCGCAACCAGCCGCTCAAGAAGATCACCTCACCTGAAGAAAAGCTGATTTAGTGCCGGTCTCACCCAAACCCCTCATCGTTTTTTCGCACGGCAACAGCTTTCCCGCCAGTACCTACGGCGTGTTGTTCCAGAGCCTGAAGGCGCGCGGCTTCCAGGTGCGGGCGATTGAAAAGTTCGGCCACGATCCGCGCTACCCGGTCACCAGCAACTGGCCGCACCTGGTGCAGCAACTGGCCGACTTCAGCGCCGACGCGGTGGAAAAAACCGGCCAGCCGGTGTTCCTGGTCGGCCACTCGCTGGGCGGCTTCCTGAGCCTGATGTGTGCGGCGCGCAACCCCGAACTCGGCGGCCAGCCGGTGCGCGGCGTGTTGCTGATCGACTCGCCGATCCTGGGCGGCTGGCGCGCCGCGGCGCTCAGCGTGGCCAAACGCGCACAGCTGGTGGGCTCGATCTCGCCGGGCGCCATCAGCCGCAAGCGCAGGCACCAGTGGCTGGGCCAGGCCGAGGTGCTCGCGCATTTCCGCAGCAAGAAGGCGTTTGCCCAGTGGGACGAACAGGTGCTGCTGGACTACATCGAATACGGCACGCATGATGCGCAGGGCGAAGGCGACAACCAGCGCATGCTGAGTTTCGACCGCGACGTGGAAACCGCGATCTACAACACGCTGCCGCACAACCTCGAGGGTATTCTGAAGCGCCATCCGCTCAAATGCCCGGTGGCCTTTATCGGCGGACGCCAGTCGGCCGAGATGAAACAGGTCGGCATGGCCATGACCGAAAAGGTCACCAAAGGCCGCATCATGATGCTCGACGGCAGCCACCTGTTCCCGATGGAAAAGCCGGTGGCAACTGCAGCGGCCATCGAGGCTTCGCTGCGGAACATGATGGGCTGATCAGCCCTCAGTTGAATTTGTCATTGCGGGCCTGACCCGCAATCCATGCGTGTTGAGTTGAGGAAATGTTTTCAGGCAGCGCGCTGCGTCCGCAGTTCATGCTGGACAGTAGTTTCAACTCCCCACCCCCAAGCCCACTCACAGCCCGTCCCTCGCCCCGCTGGGCGAAAGGGGGGACTTCATGTGGCCGCGTGCGCTGCGCCCGCGTGCAAACATGACCGACTCTTGGGATTCCCGTCCTTGAGGCGCTGCGCGCTTCAAGGACTCCGGATTTTTGTCCCCGCATTTTTTCTGTCCCCCACCCGTCGGGCTGGGCCGAGGAGCGCAGCGAAAAATGGATCAGGGCGAGCGATTGTCTGAGCGAAGCGAGTTCGAGCTCGACCCCATTTT
>PNNC01000063.1 GCA_013824015.1 Polaromonas sp. | reverse complement strand
CCCAGCGTCATGCCGTCCGGCGCGGCCTTGGCCACTTCGGCCATGCCGATGGAGCCGCCGGCGCCGCCGCGGTTCTCGACGATCACCGGCTGACCGAGCACGCGCGACAAGGGCTCGGACAGCACCCGGGCCGTGATGTCGGTGGCGCCGCCCGGAGGAAAAGGCACAACCAGGCGCAAGGGCTTGCTGGACTGTGCCCAACTCATTCCCGGAAGTAATGAAGTGGCTGCGATGCTGATGAGATGACGTCTTTGCATGGGATCGATCTTTCCAAATGAATTTGTGAGTTCATTGTGGAGCAGGATCGGTGCCGGACGAGGCCGGCCCCTCGTGAAGTCTTCGACTGATTTAAGTCCTGGATGGAATGAACTTGGCTTAAACTGCGTGCATGAACCGCCTGCAACCGCCGCTGCATCTGCTCCAGGCCTTTCTGGCCACCGCCCGCTTCGGCAGCGTGTCGCGCGCCAGCGAATCGCTGCACCTGACCCAAAGCGCGGTCAGCAAGCAGATCAGCGAACTCGAACAGATCACCGGCGTGCTGCTGTTCGAGCGCATCCGCCGGCGCCTGACGCTGACGCCGGCCGGCAAGCGTTACGAAAACGCCCTGCGGCCGGTGCTGGCGCAACTTGAAGCGGCCACACTGGACCTGATCACCAGCGACGACGGCGGCGGCGCCTTGCACCTGTCCACGCTGCCGACCTTCGGCGCCAAGTGGCTGATCCCGCGCCTGCCCGACTTCCAGCTGCAGCATCCGCAGATTGCGCTGCACTTCGTGCCTTATCCGCAGGGTTACGACTTCCAGCGCGCCGACCTCGACTGCTCCATCCTGTTTGGCAGCGGGCACTGGCCGGGGGCGATCGCCGACTACATCACCGGCCGCGAAGTGGTGCTGATCGCACCGCCGCGGCATGCGCCGCTGCGCGCGCCCAGCGACATCGCCGGCTGTACCCTGCTGCAGCATTTGAGCGTGCCCCACGCCTGGACCCGCTGGTGCCAGGCCCACGGCGTCGACGGTGTGGACGGCATGACGGGGCCGCAGATCGACCAGTTCCACAGCCTGATCCGCGCGGTGATGGCCGGCATGGGCCTGGCGCTGGTGCCGCGTTGCCTGGTCAAGGACGACATCGCCGCCGGGCTGGTCGCGGCCCCGCTCGACGACAACTACCAGGACGAGATGGGCTACTACCTGTGTTATCCCGAGTCCCGGCGCCACCTGCAGCCGCTGAACCAGTTCCGCGACTGGCTGCTGCGCAGTGTCTGAACGCTGTTGGCCCGCGCCGATTCGCTATCAATTCAATAGCTGCCAGTGCAAGGCGGACATGGGCTGAGGCCCGATTTGGCTTATAAAACAGGGCCCGGTGGTGCCGCCAGCATTTCATGCAGCAACCAGGTGCCGGCACGGCCCAGCGGCCGCTGGCGCGACCAGACCGCGTCCACCGGCACCCGTTGCGGCCAGCCGCGGGCGCCCAGCTCGCAGAGCTTGCCGGCCGCAAAACGCGTGACCATCCAGCGCGGGATCGCGGCCCAGCCGAAGCCCAGCACCGCCATCTCCATCAGCATCAGATAACTGGGCGCCGACCAGGAGCGCCGCGCAGCCGGCATCACCTGGTCGGCACGGCCCAGGTAGGTGTCCAGCCGCAGCTCGCGGTGCTGCGCCAGCAGCTGGGGCGTGATGTCCTGCATGCCGGCCAGCAGATGGCCGGTGGCGACAAACAGCGTGATCTCGGACTGTTCGGCAATCGTGGCCGAACCGACGTCGGGCGGGTACATGCCCTGGGCGCCCACCACGCCGATGTGGGCGCGGCCGGTCTGCACCAGCGACACCAGGTCGCCATGTTCGGCAATCAGGCACTCGAACTCGAGATCCGGGAAACGCTGCTCGAAGGCCTTGAGCATGTCTTCGAAACGGTCCGACTGGTAGGTGTCGGACCAGACCACGCTGAGCCTGGCCTCGAGGCCGCCGCCGAGCTGGCTGGCCGACAGGTCGAGCCGGTCGCTGGCGGCCAGGATCTCCTGCACCTTGCCCAGCATCACCCGGCCGTGTTCGGTCAGCGCCGGCTTGCGGCTGCTGCGGTCGAACAGCACCAGGCCCAGGTCGATCTCGAGGTGGGCAATGGCGCTGCTGACGGTGGACTGGCTTTTGCCGAGCTTGCGGGCAGCGGCGGAAAACGAACCCAGGGTGGCGGCCTCGGCAAAGGCAGTCAGGGCTTCGGGAGAATGGCGCATCGCTTATCTATCTGTTTTGTAGATGGTTATCAACTTTAATGTATTGGAAATAACGATAAAAATACAGCACTTCACCACTTCCCGTGCAACAAAGCCAGCCATGAGCCTTCAGAAGTCCGTCAAGGAACGTTTTTTCCATGCCCTTGGTTTCGAGCTGCTGGCGATCGCCATCTGCGCGCCGCTGGGCGCCTGGCTGCTCGGTTATTCGCTGGCCCACATGGGCCTGCTGACACTGATGATTTCGCTGATCGCGATGGTCTGGAACATGGTGTTCAACGCGCTGTTCGACCGCGCGCAGCGGCGCATGGGCTTCAGGCGCACGCTGGGGGCGCGGGCGGTGCATTCGGTGATCTTCGAGATCGGCCTGATCCTGGCCGTGGTGCCACTGGCCGCCTGGTGGCTGGACATCGGCCTGTGGGAAGCCTTTGTGCTGGACATCGGCATCGTGCTGTTTTTCCTGCCCTACACCTTTGCCTTCAACTGGAGCTACGACCACCTGCGCAGCATCGTGGTGGCCCGACAGCTGCGCAAAAAAGCGCTGGCTGCCGCCTGACCGCCGGACCGCTCAGGCCGCGCGGTCCAGCCGCAGCTCGCTGGAGTGCGCCAGTTCAAAACGCCCGCTGGCGGCCGCATGGTCCCAGCGTTCGACCCAGCAGGAGCCCTGGCCGGCCTCATGGCGCACCAGGTTGACCGAGTTGGGCGCTTCGCGCCGCACCCGGGTGGACAGCGCCGTGCCGGCCTGCACACACCAGATGCGCCGGTCCAGGCCCGCCAGCTGGGACGACAACTCGCAGACATACGGCAGGTGGATGTGGCCACCCATCACGATGTCGGCGCCGGCACCGGCCCAGGCCCGCACCGCCGGCTCCCAGCCACGCAGGCGGTCGTGTTCGTCCTGCTGGCGCAGCACCATCACCGGCTGGTGCACCACCACCACACGCAACTGGCCGGGCCCGGCCTCCTGCAGCTCGGCCACCACACGTTCGATTTGCGCGGCCGACACCTCGCCGTTTTTATGCCGCCAGCGCCGCGTGGTCTTGACGCCGATCACGCGCACGGCGGCGGTCTGCAGCGTGGTCTCAATGCGCGGACCGAAGGCGCGCAGGTAGTCCCGGTAAGGATAAAAAACACGCTGCCAGACGTTGAACAGCGGAATGTCGTGGTTGCCGGGCAGCGACAACATCGCCGGGATCGCCAGCCGGTCGCAAAAAGCCCGTGCATCGCTGAACTGCTGCGGCGTGGCGCGTTGCGTGATGTCGCCCGACAGCACCAGCAGGTCGGGCCGCTGCTCATGCGCGAGCTGCACCAGCGCCTCGGCCACCGCTGGCTGCACCGTGCCGAAATGGGGATCGGAGATCTGCAGCAACAGGCTCATTGCACCTCCGCCCGGTCGGCCGGCGCCGGCACCAGCAGCAGCAGGGGCTGGGGCGCCAGGTCGAAGACCAGCGGTGTTCGCATCCAGGCGATCTCGCCGTCGGTCGCCACCTTGATGCGTTTGACGCCGCGCGGCGTCACGGTCAGGCGCCGGAACGAAAAACTGTCGATGTTGTCGGCCTCGCCGAGCTGGCCCAGCAGCCCGCGCATCAGCAGGCCAAACAGCGCCAGCGTGCCGATGGGCCGCACCACGATGGCGGCCAGCTGGCCCTGCTCCACCGCATCGGCCTGCTGCTCGGCGATGCCGACACGCGTCAGTTGCAGGTGGTTGTTGCCGACAAACAGCGTCGGTGTGCGCAGGGTCACGGCCTGTCCCGCCGCCTCGATCTGCAGGTGCAGTTGCTTGCGGCTTTGCAGCAGCGTGGCAATGCCGGAGACAAAGGCCACCAGCCGGCTGCGTCCGAGCTGCGCCTTCCAGGCCTCGCGGTCTTCCAGCAGTTGCGGGTACAGGCCCAGGCTGGCGTTGACCAGAAACAGCCTGCCGTTGACCTGGCCTGCCTGCACCGGCGCGATGCTGGCGCCCAGCAGGGCACGCGCGGCCGCCGCGGTGTCCTGCGGAATCCCGTGCACCCGGCCGAAATAGTTGAAGGTCCCCTGGGGCAACACGCCGAAGGGACAGCCGCTGGGCAGCACCGCCGCGGCCACCGCATTGATGGTGCCATCGCCGCCGGCCGCCACCACCACGCCCTGGCGTGACTGGGCCAGCGCGACGGCGCGGCGTGCCACGTCGCCGATACGCGCGGGATCCTCGATCAGCAGAAATTCGAAGTCGCGCCCGCCTTGCTCCAGCGTGCGCGCAATCAGCGCCTGTTGTTCATCGCTGTTGTGGCGGCCGGAGCCGGCGTTGAGCACGACAAAAAAAGGGCCGCGGCGTGCGGCGATTTCGGCAGAAGGGGAATGCAGGAACATGTCTCCAGCGTAATCGCCGCCCGGGCCCCGGTCTGTCAGTCAACAACCCTTTTCTGCCGGGGGCGCCGACCCTGCAGCGGCCGGCGGCTATTTCATCTGCACCGAGCCCGAGACATTGACCATCACCGTGCTTTTGCCGGCCTCGACCGGGATCGGCGACGCGTCAGCGGACTTGGCTTCCATCGCCATCATGCGCGGCCGGACCGGGCCCTGGTCGTTGGCATTGATCGCCACTTCACGCAGCGTGTAGCTGCTGAACCCAAAACTGCGCGAGATCTCGGCAGCCCTGGCCTTGAAGCTTTCAATCGCCTGGGCCTGCGCCTGGCCTTCCACCTGCGCACGTTGCTCGCGGCTCAGCGCGAAACCGACATTGCCCAGGGTCAGGGTCTGGATTTTTCCGGCGGCTGCGGTAATGCGCGCAAAGTCCTTGCCTTCCAGCACCAGCTCGGTCCGGCCCTGCCAGCCATTGATCTTGCCGTCCTTGTTGTAGCGCGGGTAAAGGCTGAAATTGCCGGTGCGTACGTCCATCAGGCCGGGCTGGGCGGTTTTTTTGGCTTCGGTCAGCGCCGCATCGAGCGCCGCCTTGAGCTGGCTCTGCACGGCGGCAGCGTCGGCGCCATCACGCGTGGTGCTCATCATGATGGACAGCAGGTCCTGCTGCACCTCCACCGACCCGCTGGCCGAGAGTTGGGCCACGTTTTGCAGCGGCGGCTGGGTGGCCTGGGCCCAGAGGCTGGTGCTGCCGACGGCCAGGATGCAGGCGGCCATGATTTTTCGTGTATTTTTCAATGTTTTCTTTCAATGGTTGACACGGGGCCACGACGCAAAAACGCCCGGCGAAAGCGGGAAGATAGCCGACATGGACCGCGCACCTTGTCAGCATCGGCCTCTATCTGCAGTCATCCTGCGCTGCAATCATCGCCTGCGTCCCTTATCAGCCGCTTGTCGCGCATATTTGCAGCTGAAAGTTCTGTAACAGTGTGTCAAAGTCCGGGAAATTTGAAGATTCGACGTTTTTAGCCGACAAAATGGTCCTGTTACAAATTACGATGCCACCATGACCCAAGCTAGCAACACTCCCCGTGCCGACAAGATCCTGATTCTTGACGACGATGTCCGCATCCGCGACCTGCTGCGCCGTTATCTGACCCAGGAAGGTTTCGAGGTCATCCTGGCGGAAGACAGCAAGGCGCTGAACCGCATCATGATGCGGGACGCCGTGGACCTGATCGTGCTGGACCTGATGATGCCCGGCGAAGACGGGCTGTCGATCTGCCGGCGCCTGCGCGCTGCCAACGACCGCACCCCCATCATCATGCTGACCGCCAAGGGCGAGGACGTGGACCGCATCGTCGGCCTGGAAGTCGGCGCCGACGACTACCTGGCCAAACCCTTCAACCCGCGCGAGCTGCTGGCCCGTATCCACGCGGTGCTGCGCCGGCGACCCGCCGCCGAAGTGCCGGGCGCGCCGTCGAGCGAGCAGGAGGTCGTCAACTTCGGGCCCTTCACCTTCGACATGGGCTTGCGCACGCTGCAGAAAAACGGCGAGGAACTGCCGCTGACCACCGGTGAATTTGCCATGCTCAAGACCCTGGTGCGGCACCCGCGCCAGCCGCTGTCGCGCGAGAAGCTGGCGCAACTGGCGCGTGGCCGCGAGTTCGAGCCCTTTGACCGCAGCCTGGACGTGCAGGTGTCGCGCCTGCGCAAGCTGATCGAGACCGATGCCGCGGTGCCGCGTTATATCCAGACGGTCTGGGGCATTGGTTATGTGTTTGTGCCGGACGGCACGAACTGAAGCGTCACCTGCCGCCGGACGCCCGACGCTCCTCAGGCTGACCGGGCCGACCGACCTCTCCCGCCCCCCGAGTCCTCCGAATGCAAGGCACACGCGCCGCTCACCTGGAAACCGCCCCCGCCGCGCTGGAAACCGCTCCCGCGCCGCTGGAGATGCGCCCGCGCGTCGGGCTCAGCCTGTTCTGGCGCACCTTCTTCTTCCTGGCGCTGTTGCTGATCGGCTGCATCGTCGCCTGGCTGCAGACTTTTCGCGCGCTTGAATTCGAGCCCCGCGCGGTGCAAAGCGCCCAGCAGCTCGCGTCGCTGGTCAACCTGAGCCGCGCCGCGCTCAAGTACTCCGATTCGATCACCCGCGTCTGGCTGATCAAGACCCTGGCCGACGAGGAAGGGGTGCGCATCTCGCCGCGTGAACCGCGCGACAAGTACGAGCCGTTTGTCAACGATCCCTTCGGCGAGCGTATTGGCGACGAGCTGACCACCCGCATGGGCAAGGGCACGGTGGTGGCCAAGTCGGTCAACGGCGTGTCCGGCCTCTGGGTCGGCTTCACCATCGACGGCGACGCCTACTGGCTGCTGACCGATCCCTCGCGCCTGGGGCCGATGCAGGGCGGCACCTGGCTGATCTGGCTGATCACGGCGGCGATTTTGTCGCTGGTCGGCGCGGCGCTGATTGCGCGCCTGATCAACCGGCCGCTCAAGCAGCTCTCGTTTGCCGCCAGCCGCATGCGCGACGGCGACTTTGACGCCAGCCTGCTGGACGAACAGGTGGCCACCAGCGAGATCCGGGAGGTCAACATCGGCTTCAACCGCATGGCCGAACAGTTGTCCAAGATCGAGGAAGACCGCGTCATCATGCTGGCCGGCATTTCGCACGACCTGCGCACGCCGCTGGCCCGACTGCGCCTGGAAACCGAGATGAGCGTGGCCGATGCCGAGGCGCGCGCCCACATGGCCGCTGACATTTCCCAGCTCGACGCCATCATCGACAAGTTCCTCGACTACGCCCGGCCGGATCCGCCGCAACTGGCGCCGCTGTCGCTGAACGCCATCATCAACTCGGCGGTGTACGCGGTGGCCGACTACACCGACATGCGTGTCAACGTCAACCTCGCTGGCCAGATCACGGTGCTGGCTGATGAGGTGGAGCTGTCGCGTGTGATCGCCAACCTGCTGGAAAACGCCAGGCGCTACGGCAAGACGCCCGAAACCGGCATCGCCATCGTGGACATCGCTGCCAAGGAGCGCGACCAGTGGGTGCTGATCAAGGTGCGTGACCACGGCACCGGTGTGGCGCCGCAGGCCCTGGGCAACCTGACCAAGCCTTTTTTCCGCGGCGACGCGGCCCGCACCGCCGCCACCGGCGCCGGCCTGGGCCTGGCGATTGTCGAGAAAACGCTGCACCGCATGGGCGGGGTGTTTGCGCTGGCCAATACCGGTTCGGGCGGCCTCGCCGCGCATATCAAACTCAGGCGGGGCTGACCCCAAATCGGGCTCCAGCCCATATCCAGCAAGCGCAAGCAGCTATTAATACAATAGCGCCACAGCGCGTGCTTCCATGCTCAGGCCCTGCCCCACCGGACCGAGTTTTTCGGCGGTTTTGGCTTTCACATTGACCTGCGCGACGTCCAGGCCCAGCGCATCGGCCAGGCACTGGCGCATCGCCGGGATATGCGGCGCCAGCTTGGGCGCCTGCGCAATCACGGTGCTGTCGATGTTGCTGATGCGCAGCCCGCGTTCGGCCAGCAGGCGGCCGGTTTCGCGCAGCAACACGACCGAGTCCGCCCCCTTGAAGCGCGCGTCGGTGTCCGGGAAATGGCTGCCGATGTCGCCGAGACCGGCCGCTCCCAGCAACGCGTCAATCACGGCATGGATCAGCAGGTCGGCGTCGGAGTGGCCGAGCAGGCCGGTGCCGTGCGGCACGGTCACGCCGCCGATGATGAGTTTGCGGCCCGGAACCAGCGCGTGGGTATCCCAGCCCTCGCCGATCCGGAACGGTGGCCGTGCGGAGGTATCAGGCAGGCTCATGGCAAGGACTCAGGGGTGAATGGAGCAACAGGCGCTGCCGGGGTCGCCGCCGGTTTGCGGGCCCGGGGTCTGGGTGGGGCGGGTGTGCGTTGCCTGATCAGGGCTTCGGCCAGCACAAAGTCTTCCGGCCAGGTCACCTTGAAGTTGTGGGCACTGCCGCGCACCAGTTTTGGCGCCAGGCCGGCGGCTTCCATCGCGCTGGCTTCGTCGGTGACGGCTTCCCCCAGGGTCACCGCCATCGTCAGCGCCTGTGTCAGCGCGCCCAGGCGGAACATCTGGGGCGTCTGCGCCAGCCACGTTTCATCACGCGGGACGGTGGCCACCACCCTGCCCTGCTGGCCCTGCTTGAGGGTGTCGGGCACCGGCTGCGCCAGCAGGCCGCCGACCGGGTCGCTGTGGCAGGCGTCGATCAACTGGTCGATCAGGGCGCCGGTGACCAGGCAGCGCGCGGCATCGTGCACCAGCACCCAGTCGTCGGCTTCGGCCCCACCTGCGGCCAGCTGCGCCAGGCCACCCAGCACGCTGGCAGCGCGGCTGGCGCCGCCACAGGCCGCGACCTCCACACCGGCTGGCGTCTGTCCCTCCAGAAAATGATCGCCCGGCGCCACCACCACCAGGCAGGACGCGATACGCGGCACCCCGGCAAAGGCCTTCAGCGTGTGCATCACCATCGGCACACCGGCAATCGGCTGGTATTGTTTGGGAAGGCTGGCCTGCTGCGCCGGGTCCGCGATGGCCCGGGTCCCCTGGCCCGCACACGGGATCAGCGCAAAAAAACGCGGAATCAGGGATTTCGGAGCGGGTGGCGTCATGGGCTGATCATAGATTCTAAAATCAGGCCATCAACGGTCCTCACACCCCATTCCCGCCGGTTTGGGGTGTTTCCCTTTTGTGCGGCGTTTTTGCCCGGTTTTTCTGTCACCTTTCTGCGACTGTTCATGGATTTACCCAAACTGCTTCCCGGCAAACGCTACACGCTGCCCCAGCCCACCGGCTCGGCCGACGCCCTGTTGCTGGCACAGCTGGGACTGAAGGAAAAGGCCGCCGGCCGGCTGACGGCCATCGTCACCTCGGACGCAAGCACCGCCCAGCGCCTGATCGACGAGATGGCGTTTTTTGCGCCCGATCTGCGCTGCGCGCTGTTCCCCGACTGGGAAACCCTGCCCTACGACACCTTCTCGCCGCACCAGGACCTGATCAGCGAAAGGCTGGCCACCTTGTGGCGCCTGCATGCCTCGGGCGGCCAGCGCGACCGGGACAGCGGCGTCGATGTCGTGATCGTGCCCGCCACCACCGCGCTGTACCGGCTCGCGCCGCCGGCCTTCCTGGCCGGCTACACCTTTCATTTCAAGGTCAAGCAAAAGCTCGACGAGGCCAAACTCAAGAGCCAGCTGACGCTGGCCGGCTACAGCCACGTCACGCAGGTGGTCAGCCCCGGCGAATATGCGGTGCGCGGCGGACTGATCGACCTGTTCCCGATGGGTTCCCCCGTGCCCTACCGCGTGGACCTGTTCGACGACGAGATCGATTCGATCCGGACCTTCGACCCCGACAGCCAGCGCAGCCTCTACCCGGTGCCCGAGGTCCGCCTGCTGCCGGGCCGCGAGTTCCCGATGGACGACGATGCCCGTGCGCGCTTTCGCAGCCGCTGGCGCGAACTGCTGGAAGGCGACCCGACCAAAAGCCGGATCTACAAGGACATCGGCAACGGCGTGGCCACCGCCGGCATCGAGTACTACCTGCCGCTGTTCTTCGAGGAAACGGCCACGGTCTTCGACTACCTCGGCAGCGACGCGATGGTGGTGCTGCATGGCGACCTGGAGCCGGCCTTCCAGCGCTTCTGGCAGGACACCAGGGACCGCTACCGGCTGGTGCGCGATGCGCCGGATCGCCCGGCGTTGCCGCCGGAATCGCTGTTCCTGAGCACCGAGCAGTTTTATACCCGTGCCAACGACTACCCGCAGCTGGCGATACGGCCGGCGATCGAGGACGTGGCCGACAGCGCGCACTACCAGAAACTCGGCGAGATGTCGGTGGTGCGCGGCGCCGAAGACCCGCTGGCGCGCCTGAAAGCGCACATCCGCAACACGCCGCAGCGCGTGCTGCTGCTGGCGGAAAGCGACGGCCGGCGCGAAAGCCTGCTGGACTTCCTGCGCGCCAGCAACCTGAGCCCGCCGGCCTTCGATTCGCTGGAGGATTTCCAGACCAGTCCGGAGAAACTCGGCATCGCCACCGCCGCCCTGAACACCGGCTTCAGCTGGCTGGCCGGCGACATCGATTTCGTCACCGAGACCGAGCTGTTCGCAGCCGGCGCCGTCACGCGCCGGCGCAACAAAAAACAGGAGCGCGTCAGCGACGTCGAGGCGCTGATCAAGGATTTGTCCGAGCTCAATGTCGGCGACCCGGTGGTGCACAGCGCGCACGGCATCGGCCGCTACAAGGGCCTGATCAACATGGACCTGGGCCAGGGAACGACCGAGTTCCTGCACCTGCAATATGCCGACGAGGCCACGCTGTATGTGCCGGTCAGCCAGCTGCAGCAGATCAGCCGCTACACCGGCGTCAGCGCCGACGAAGCGCCGCTGCACCGCCTGGGCAGCGGCCAGTGGGAAAAAGCCAAACGCAAGGCCGCCGAGCAGGTGCGCGACTCCGCCGCCGAGCTGCTCAACATCTACGCGCGCCGCGCCGCGCGCGAGGGCCACGCCTTCCGCTATTCGCCCGACGACTACGAGGTGTTTGCCAACGACTTCGGTTTTGACGAAACCGCCGACCAGCGCGCCGCCATCCACGCGGTGATCCAGGACATGATCAGCCCGCGCCCGATGGACCGGCTGGTCTGCGGCGATGTCGGCTTCGGCAAGACCGAGGTCGCGCTGCGCGCCGCCTTCATCGCGATCACCGGCGGCAAGCAGGTCGCGCTGCTGGCGCCCACCACGCTGCTGGCCGAGCAGCATTACCAGACGCTGGTCGACCGTTTTGCCAAGTGGCCGGTCAAGGTTGCCGAGATGAGCCGCTTCCGCTCCGGCAAGGAAATCACTGCCGCGATCAAGGGCATCGCCGATGGCAGCATCGACATCGTGGTCGGCACCCACAAGCTGCTGAGCCAGGACGTCAAGTTCCAGCGCCTGGGCCTCCTGATCATCGACGAGGAGCACCGTTTCGGCGTGCGCCACAAGGAGGCCATGAAAGCCATGCGCGCCGAGGTGGATGTGCTGACGCTGACCGCCACGCCGATTCCGCGCACCCTGGGCATGGCGCTCGAGGGCCTGCGTGACCTCAGCGTGATCGCCACCGCGCCGCAGCGGCGGCTGGCGATCAAGACCTTTGTGCGCAGTGAAAGCAACGGCGTGATCCGCGAAGCGGTGTTGCGCGAGCTCAAGCGCGGCGGCCAGGTCTACTTCCTGCACAACGAGGTCGAGACCATCCAGAACCGCCGCGAAAAACTCGAGGCGCTGCTGCCCGAGGCGCGCATCGCGGTGGCACACGGCCAGATGCCCGAGCGCGAGCTGGAAAAGGTCATGAAGGACTTCATCGCCCAGCGCTACAACCTGCTGCTGTGCTCGACCATCATCGAAACCGGCATCGACGTGCCGAGTGCCAACACCATCGTGATGAGCCGCGCCGACAAGTTCGGCCTGGCGCAGCTGCACCAGTTGCGCGGCCGCGTCGGCCGCAGCCACCACCAGGCCTATGCCTACCTGATGGTGCCGGACATCGAAGGACTGACCAAACAGGCCAGCCAGCGGCTGGAGGCGATCCAGCAGATGGAAGAACTCGGCTCCGGTTTTTACCTGGCCATGCACGACCTGGAAATCCGCGGCACCGGCGAGGTGCTGGGCGAAAACCAGAGCGGCAACATGATGGAGATCGGTTTCCAGCTCTACAACGAGATGCTGAACGAGGCGGTGGCCTCGCTGAAAGCCGGGCGCGAGCCCGACCTGCTGGCGCCGCTCAATGTCAGCACCGAGATCAACCTGCACGCCCCGGCCTTGCTGCCCAGCGACTACTGCGGCGACGTCCATCTGCGCCTGTCGTTCTACAAGAAGCTGGCCACGGCCAAAAACATCGACCAGATTGACGCCCTGCTCGAGGAAATTGTCGATCGTTTCGGCAAGCTGCCGGCGCAGGCGCAAACCCTGATCGACGTGCACCGCCTGCGGGTGATCGCCAAGCCTTATGGCGTGGTCAAGGTCGATGCCGCGCCTGGCGTGATCAACATCACCTTCAGGAAGGATCCTCCCATCGATTCGATGGCCATCATGCATCTGATCCAGAAGAACAAACACATCAAGCTGGCCGGCAACGACAAGCTGCGCATCGAGCGCGAACTCAAGGAGCCCAAGGACCGCGCCCAGATGGTGCGCGACGTGCTGCGCTCACTCGGACAACCCACCACGGAAACCGCCCCCGCATGACCCCTGCAGACATCACTCCCGGCCTTGTCGTCAACATCGCCACACCCGACCTGAAGCTCGGCGACTTCAAGCTGATCGCCTTCGACATGGACTCGACCCTGATCAACATCGAGTGTGTCGATGAAATCGCCGACGCCGCCGGCCGCAAGGCAGAAGTCGCGGCCATCACCGAGGCGGCCATGCGCGGGGAGATCACCGACTACAAGGACAGCCTGCGCCGGCGCGTGGCGCTGCTCAAGGGCGTCAGCGTCGAGAGCATGGATGGCGTTTACCACGAGCGCCTCAAGCTCAACCCGGGGGCCGCCGAACTGGTGCATGCCTGCAAGGAAGCCGGCCTGAAGGTGCTGCTGGTCAGCGGCGGCTTCACCTTCTTCACCGACCGTATCCGGCGCGAGCTCGGCATCGACTACACCCGCTCCAATGTGCTCGAGGTCGAGGACGGCCTGCTCACCGGCCGCATGGTGGACCAGCCCTGGGGCGACATCTGCGACGGCGAGGAAAAGAAGAAGATGCTGCTGGAAACCTGCGCCATGCTGGGCATCACGCCCGATCAGGCGATTGCCATGGGCGACGGCGCCAACGACCTGCCGATGATGGGCGTGGCCGGGCTCTCGGTCGCCTACCACGCGAAGCCGGCGGTGCGCGCGCAGGCCATGGTCGCCATCAACGAAGGCGGGCTGGACCGGCTGCTGGAGGTCGTGCGCTAGTGCTCAAACGTTTTGAAAAGCTGCTGCACGCCTATCCCGACGCGGAACCGGTGCTGCCGCCAAAGGGCTTCATCGCCTTCATCTGGGCTGCCTCCGAGGGCGCGCGCGGCTACATCCTGCTGCTGTCCGGCCTGTCGGCGAGCATTGCGATCTTCGACGCCCTGCTGTTTGCCATGCTGGGCCGCATTGTTGACTGGCTGACGATCACGCCGCCAGCTGACTTCTGGCAGCAGCGGGGTCCGATGCTGGCGCTGCTGTTCGTGGTCGTGGTGGCCAGTGTGGTGGTGGTGGCGCTGCAGACCATCGTCAAGCACCAGACCCTGGCCATCAACTTTCCGATGCGGCTGCGCTGGAACTTCCACCGGCTGATGCTGGGCCAGAGCCTGTCCTTCTACCAGGACGAGTTCGCCGGTCGCCTGACCACCAAGGTCATGCAGACCGCGCTGGCCGTGCGCGATACGCTGTTCGTGATGGCCGATGTGCTGGTGACCATGGGCGCCTATGTGGTGACCATGACGCTGCTGGCCGGCTCCTTCGACGTCCAGCTGGTGCTGCCCTTCCTGCTCTGGCTGGTGCTCTACATGCTGTCGCTGGCCTGGTTCGTGCCGCGGCTGGGCCGCATCGGCAAACAGCAGGCCGATGCACGCTCGCTGATGACCGGTCGCATCACCGACGCCTACACCAACATCGCCACCGTCAAGCTGTTTTCACACACCCAGCGCGAGGCCGGTTTTGCGCGCGCCGCCATGCTGGATTTCATGAAAACCGGGCACCGCCAGATGCGCCTGGTCAGCCTGTTCGAAATCGTCAACCACACGCTCAGCATGGGCCTGATCCTCGGCATGGCCGGCACCTCGCTGTGGTTGTGGTCCCAGGGCTCGGTCGGCGCCGGCGCCGTGGCGGCCGCCACCGCGATGGCGCTGCGCCTGCAGGGCATGTCGCACTGGATCATGTGGGAAACCACCAGCCTGTTCGAAAGTGTCGGCACGGTGCAGGACGGCATCAACACGCTGTCGCGCGCGCGCGCCATCGTCGATGCACCGGATGCCCGCACGCTGCAGGTGCCGCGCGGCGAGATCCGCTTCGAGAATGTGGACTTCAGCTACAACGCCAGCGGGCCGCGCGTGATCGCCGGCCTGAACCTGACGGTGCGGCCCGGTGAAAAAATCGGCCTGATCGGCCGCTCTGGCGCGGGCAAATCAACGCTGGTCAACCTGCTGCTGCGTTTCCATGACTTGAGCGGCGGGCGCATCCTGATCGACGGCCAGGACATCGCCACGGCCACGCAGGACAGCCTGCGCAGCCACATCGGCATGGTGACCCAGGACACCTCGCTGCTGCACCGCTCGGTGCGCGACAACATTGCCTACAGCCGGCCGGGTGCCACCGACGACGAGGTGCGCCAGGCCGCCGGTCGCGCCGAAGCCGACGCCTTCATCGCCCACCTGAGCGACCCGCACGGCCGCAGCGGCTACGACGCGCATGTCGGCGAGCGCGGCGTCAAGCTGTCGGGCGGACAGCGCCAGCGCATCGCGATTGCGCGCGTGATGCTCAAGGACGCACCCATCCTGTTGCTCGACGAGGCCACCAGTGCGCTCGACTCCGAGGTCGAGGTTGCGATCCAGGGCAGCCTGGACACACTGATGCAGGGCAAGACCGTGATTGCGATTGCGCACCGCCTGTCCACCATCGCGGCCATGGACCGCCTGATCGTGCTGGACCAGGGCCGTATCGTCGAAGAAGGCGACCACCGCAGCCTGCTGGCCAGCGGCGGCCTGTATGCGCGGCTGTGGGCGCACCAGAGCGGCGGCTTCCTGAGCGACAACCTCAAGGAAGACCAGGTCTTCGAGGCGTGAGTCCCGGCGAACCGCCCGGTGGTTCCATCAAACCGACCCGGCGCCCGAAGCGGCGCGCGCAGTTCAGACTCTGTCGATCACCGGACGGCCGGCCTGCACTGAAAACTGCGCCAGGGTGGCGATGCCGCTGTCCTGGCGCGTCAAGTGGCTTCCCGGGACGCGGCCGGCTGCGGCAGGCGCACGGTGAAACAGCTTCCTGCACCCACGCGGCTGCTGACCGACAGGCTGCCGCCGTGCATGTCCACGGCGTTCCTGACAATCGCCAGTCCCAGCCCGGTGCCGGGAATGCTGCCGACATTGCTGGCGCGGTGAAACGACTCGAACAGGTGGCCCAGTTCGTCTTCGGGGATGCCGATGCCCTGGTCTGTCACCTCGAACACCACGCCCTGCGCATCCGCGCTCACCCTGAACAGCACGCGGCCGCCCTGCGGTGAATACTTCAGCGCATTGGACAGCAGGTTGCCGAAGATGTGCCTGAGCAGTTTTTCGTCGAACAGGCCGGCTTGGGCGCCGACGGCATAGTCCAGTTGCAGCTCACAGCGGCTGCCGGCATGCTGCAGGCGCGCCTCCTCGACCAGTCGCCGGCACAGGGCTTGCAGGTCCAGCACACGCGGCTCGAACTCCAGCATCCGGGCCTCGCCCTTGCCGATCAGCAGCACCCGGTCCAGCATGCGCATCATGCGCTGCACGCTGGCGGCAATCGTGTCCAGCGTGTCGGATTTTTCCTGCGCCGGCAGCCGGTCCCCGTAGTGCTTGAGAATCTCGCCGGAGGACAGGATGGTGGCCAGCGGCGTGCGGAACTCGTGGCTGGTCATCGCGACGAACCGGCTGCGAAGCTGGTTCAACTCCTTTTGCTGCTCCAGCGCCTCGCGCGTGTCCTCCTCCGACTTCTTGCGCGCGGTGATGTCCAGAAACGTCCAGATCACGCCGGCATCGGGGTTGTACGGCTGCAGGCAGTTGCCGCCCATCTGCACCCACACCATCTCGCCGTTGCGGCGCCGCAGCTGCTGCTCGCAGGTGTAGGTGCCTGCGTGCCGCAGCGCCTCGCGTGCCGCATTGCCAAAGGCTTCCCATTGCGCTGTGTGGGTGTGCAGGCGCTCGGCGGAATGGCCAATCAGCTCCTCCCGCGGGTAGTCCATCATTTCGGCAAATTTGGCGTTGACCCATTCCAGCCGGCGCGCCACCGACAGCACCATGCCGACCAGGGCGCTGTTGAGGATGGCTTCGCGCTCCGACGAGGTGCGCACCAGCTCGGCCTCGAGTTCCTTGCGCCGGGTGATGTCCATCATCACCCAGACCGTGCCCTGCATCAGGTCGCGCGGGCTGACCGCCTTGCCCGACAGCGAGATCCAGATCCGGGTGCCGTTGTACTGGCGCACCTGGATCTCGGTCTGGTAGGCGCGTCCCTCGCGAATACACTCGGCCACCTCGCCGCCCACACGCAGGTATTCCTCGCGCGACAGGTAAAACGGCTCCATCGAGGTCAGGGTCTGGTCGCCGGCGCCGAAAATTTCCAGCATGGCCTGGTTGGCCCAGCGAAAACGCCCCTCGGGGGTCAGGAAGGCGATCCCGACGATGGAGTTCTCGAGAATGGTCTCGCGCTCCTGCAGCACCGTGCGGTAACGCTCCTGCGACTGGCTCAGCGCCTCGACCATGGCGTGGCCGGCCTGGCTGGCAGCCTGCGCTTCCTCCTTCTCGGCCAGCGCGACATTGATGCGGTCAGCCAGCGCAAAGGACAGCAGCACCATCTCGAGCGCCGAGCCGAT
This sequence comes from Polaromonas sp., assembly GCA_013824015.1. Classification (GTDB taxonomy): domain Bacteria; phylum Pseudomonadota; class Gammaproteobacteria; order Burkholderiales; family Burkholderiaceae_C; genus Polaromonas. Next base: position 118,185 of record PNNC01000063.1, on the reverse strand, counting down.
CAGCAAGGCGTTGGCCGTCAGCAGGTTGGAGGGCAACACCCCGGTGTTGTGCAACACCAGCGTGGCCACCCCCAGCAACAGCACGGCCCAGGCCGTCAGGAAATAACGCGCGCCCGGATGTTTGTCACGCACGCTGAACACGCCGGCCAGCACCACGGTCGTGACGCTGATCACGGCCAGCACGGTCACCATCCAGGACGAGACGGCGTAGGGCAGCGCCAGCGCCGCCAGCACGGCCAGCAGCCAGCCCCCAACCAGCGCCAGCATCAGCCGGTTCATGCGTGGCATGCGGGTGCCGGCCGCCAGGAAATTGCGCGCAAACAGCAGGCCGAAGGCCGCAGCCACGGACATGCCGACCGGCGGCGACACACTGTTCCACCAGAGCTGATCGGGCCACAGGAACTGCGCGCCCAGGCCGGTCAGCGCCGCCTGGGCGACCGCCATGCCGGCGACAAAGCCGACATAAATCAGGTAGGCGCGGTCGCGCACCGAACCGTACAGCAGCAGGTTGTAAAGCAGCAGGCCGATCAGCAGCCCGAAATACAGGCTCAGCAGCGCGTATTCAGCCTGGTCGTGCGCCCACAATGCCGGCGCCTGCCACAGGCGCACCGGCGCCGACAGCGTGCCCTGGGACTGCACACGCAGGTACAGCGTCTGCGACTGGCCAGCCTGCAGCGAAATCGGCAACACATGGTTGCGGTGCGGCACAGGCCGGTCCGCAAAAGGCTGAAGATCGCCGCCACGCTGCTGCGCAAAACCGCCGCCAGCCGAGGGCAGGTACAGGTCAATCCGGTCCAGTGCCGGATAGGCAACTTCCAGCAGCCACTGCGCAGGGGTGTCGGGTTGCGCATGCAGCGTGATGCGCAGCCAGAATGCCGAGCGCGTCAGGCCGAAGTTGGTGGCCGAACCGCCTTGCGCCACCGGCTGGAAACGCGCCTGCTGCGCGGGCAGCAACACCTGGTCCAGCGTCAGCGTGGCAGCGGGATCCTCGAGCACCAGGAAGGCGGGCGACAGGCTGTAACTGCCCGCCTTGCCGATGTCCATGGCCCCGGCCCCGGCACGGGCGGGCGGCGACGCCATCAGCAGCAAGCCCAGCAACAAGGCGGTCAGGCAGCCGGCAAGGCGGGAGCAGGAATGGCGCGGGAGCTTGGTCATGTGCGGGGCCCTGTGCCGGCATGAACCGGGAATCTGCCGGTCATTATCCACACGCCCCGGTCAGCCGCGCACGGCCGGCTGGACAAAGGCGGCCTGCGGGACTATGGTGGCCGCATCACGCCTGACGGAGACACCCATGGCCCTTGTTCACGCCCAGCCGCTCGATGTGGTCAGCGTCCGTCCCCTGGCAGCACACATCGCGCAGACCCGGACCCACAGCCTGCTGAAAACCGACCGCATGCAACTGATGCGGCTGGTGCTGACGGCTGGTCAGACCCTTGCCGAGCACCAGGTCGCCGGCGAAATGACGCTGCTTTGCCTCGAAGGCGAGGTGCTGGTGAGCACGCCGGGGCGTCAATGCCGTCTGGCCCAGGGCGATCTGATGCTGTTGCCGGCGCGCGAGCCGCATGCGCTGCTGGCACGGGCCGACAGTTCGCTGCTCGCGACGCTGCTGCGGCATCCGGCGGCATGATCGCCGCCATGCTATCTTGTTGATAGCAGCACCTTCCCGCGAGTAAAGGGCTGAGGCCGGATTTTCCGAAAATTTACAGGCTGGCAGCGATGCCGCCAGGCCTGCCGCAAGGCGCGAATTCAGGCCTGCGGCAGCTCCAGGTCCTTGGCGGTCTCGGCAATGCAGTACTGAAAAAACTCGTCGAGCTGGTTGGACTTGTCAAACACCGCGTCAGCACCGAGGTCCATGGCGCGGCTGCGCACATCGTCGGTGGCGTAGTTGGTCAGCACCACCACCTTCTGGTAAGGCTCACGCTGTCGGCAACCGGCCAGCACACCCAGCCCGCTGCCCTCCTGCAGGAACAGGTCCACCACCGCGAGGTGCCAGTGGCCGTCGTTGAGCTGCAGCCAGCGGGTGGCCTCGGCTTCGGTGGCCGCGTGCCCCACCACCTTGACCGACGCAATCTCCTCCAGCGTTTCGATCAGGTTGTCGAGGATCATCTTGTTGTCTTCGACGAGGTAAGTAATCAGGGGCACGGGGTATCCAGTCTTTGGTAATGGGTGGGCCCGCGCATCGGCACAGGCACTTGTTCAGTTCATCAGCGCCATGTGCTGCTGCAGGTGGGCAGCCTTCAGGCGCGCATGCGCCGCGTCCAGCGCATCAAACGCCGCGCCAATCGCAGCCTGGTTGGGCACCGGCGCGCGCAGCAACATGTCGTAGGTCGCGCGAAGGAAGTCGTAGTCGGCCAGTGCAACGGTGGGCCGTATTCCTGATGTGATCACTTCTGCCTGCATGAACATCTCCTGGTTGACTTGAAACGCCGGCCACACACGCTGCATTGCATTGCCGCGGCCATGCAATCATTGTTGGGGCGTGCCTGTCGCGGCACCATAGGCCAAGTGAACTTCGGAGTGTGGGAACCCACCTACCAGCGCCGGCGCCAGCAAGACACAGGGCATGGCGGCGGGTCGCGCTCAGGGGCGAGAGGACCTCAGCGGGTCAAACTGGCCGCAGATGGGTGGGCGCGTCATGGTCGCCCATGGCCTGTTTGAACCGGATGTGTGCCTGGTCCATCGCCACCATGGCGGCGTTGACGGCGTGGTCGTCCGGCGGGCTCATGCTCAGCAGGCGCATGTAGTCGGCTCGGGCTTCGTCATAGTCGGCCAGTGCCTGGCGGGCTGCGGCGTGTGTGTCAGGCAGGCTCATGGCGGACCTTCAGACGGCGGGCTGGACCACGCCGGGATCTTCCGGATGCGGCAAGGGGGGAACCGGACCCAGGTCCGGTTCGACCGGAAGCTCCGCCGGCCCGCTACCGGGCTCATCACCATCCGGCGGGGCGTGTTGGGTGGGATTGCGGGGTGTGTGCATGATCAGGCCACCGCCATCAGCAGATCCAGCGGAATGCCAGCCCCTACCACGGCAGCCATGGCACCGATGCTGGCCGATACCGCCGACACATAAGCCACCAGCGCGCCGCGCAGGGGCGGTGCGCCGGCGTCGGCAAGCAGCGCAGGACGGCAGGATAGTGAGGCAGGTGCAGGCGTGGTCATCGGAAGCCGGGATAAAACAGAACAAGGCCCATGATGGCGCCAGAAGGCGGCGCGGCCTATAGGCCGGTGTGCACCAAGCTTGTCGGCGCGCACCGACAAGCGGCCCGGCGCTGGTACCCCATCGCTCCTGGTTTGATAGCGTGAAACGACCGCTGGACAAGGGCTGGCGCTCAATTCAGCGGAAAATTCCGGCGCGCAGCGCCGGATCTGCCGGAACGCCCTACAGCTTGGGAATCCGCAGCGTCTTGCTGAGCATCAGCGTGCCCGACACCAGAAACAGCAGTGACAGCGGATGCAGGCCCCAGGGGCCAAGCTGCCACACGCCGCCGTACAACTGGTCGCCCAGACGGCCTTGCCAGGCAGCAAGCGCCAGCAGCGCCGTCAGCAGCACGCTGGTCGGGATCGGTGTACCTTCGAAATAAACCACCTTGGCGGCGCCCGCGGACAGGCTCTCGGCCGTCACGTTGTAGCGTGCCAGGCGGCTGACCCCGCAGCAGACGAAATAAATCAGCGCCACCCAGTCCCAGCCGCCACGCATGCCGGCTGCAAACGCCAGCGCAGCCGGCGCCACGCCGAAGGAGATGATGTCCGCCAGGGAGTCCAGTTCGCGGCCCAGCGCCGAATGCTGGTTGCGCCAGCGCGCCACTTTCCCGTCAAACACATCGAACACGAAGGCGGCAGGCGCCATCAGGGCCGCCAGGTAGAAGTAGCGCTTGTCGCCCTCCACCGCAAACAGCATGGCCAGGAAAACCCCGGCCACGCCGCAAGCCGCGTTGCACAAGGTCAGGAAGTCGGCCAGGTGAAAATCCCTGACCATCGAGAAATGGCGTGGCCGCTCTGTCACTGGCCCTGGTTTGGAACTGGACACGGACTTTACTTGCTCGGGACGATCAGCACCGGCGCACTGGTCTTGGGCTCGATACGCACCGAGGTCGCGCCAGCGGGCACCACCACGGTCTCGACCTCGCGGATCACGCCGCCGCCAGCCACACTGCCCTGCGTGTTGCCGTAACCCATGACACGCGCCTCACAGGCCACACGGTCCTCGCCGGTCAGCACTTCGCAGCGCTGGCGGGCATTGGCGTCGAACTGGGCGCCGGCATTGTCGAGCTTGCCGCTGCGTTTTTCGGCGGCGGCATTGTTGGCCTCGCGCAGGCAGGTGGCCTGGTCCTGTTGCGTGCGACCGGTCAAACAGGCCTCACGTTCCTTCTGGACATTGCCCGAGGCATCAATGCCGGTGGTTCCGGTGGCGGTGACCGGGACCTGCGCCAGGGCGGCCCCGCTGGCCAGCAACAGCGAGCAGCCGAGGGCGGCCAGCAGGCGCGTGGTCGGGATCAGGGACAGGGATGAAAAAGAGGGTGACATGCTCAAGCTCCTTGGCTTTTGAAGATGCTTGAGTCTGGAGCGGCAGCCGTGGCGCCACTGAGGGAATTCATCGCCGATCAGCGGGGCCAGCCACCCGAGCACCTGTAGGACAGGTCTTTCAGCGGGATGCAGCATGACCGCGACCCGCCGCCGCCTCAGGAGAGCTTGGCGGGCCGGCTTTCGCCCATGGTGAAGGAGTCTTCCCACTTCGTGGCAAAGCGGTCCGGTTTGTCCTTCGTCATGAAAGAACCGGTGCCGTCGGGATTGAACCCCACGTTGGCATTTTTGCCCCGCGCTTCGGTTGTCGCAGCCTGCTTGTCCTTGAGTTCCTGGATCGCCGCCGCCTTGGCCGCGCGGACCTTCTCGCTGGTAAATTCAGTGAGCGCCGCGTGGAAGCTGCTGTCGCCACCCCGCGTCTCCTCGGCCTCCTGCTCGACAATCTCGGCCTCGCCAAGGAAGGCTGTACGCATGGCGCTGGCCGAGGGCAGGCTGTTGCTGCGCACGGTGGTGTAGCCAATCCCGCATTCCATCAGCAGGCTTTCCTTCATGTCGCGCTGGGCCTTGGTCAGGCCGCGCTTGCCAGGCACATCGACGCAACCGACCACCTTGCCATCGAGCGTGCTGACGGTGAAACTGCAGTACACGCCGTTGAGCAACTCGTGCCAGTGCTGGTCCTTGTTTTCCGGCTTGTCCCGGGTGCTGGGAACCGTGAAACGCATGACCGGCACCTTGACCATCACGGCGTGGTCGGGAAAAGCCAGGCGCAGCCACTTCCAGACGTCCATTTCCTCGCTGGTGACCAGGCCCCTGGCGTTCAGCAGCCAACGGTCGGGCAGGCGCAGCTTGCGCTCGGCATGGCGCCGGACCCAGCCGATATGCAGCACGACACCGACGCCAACGCCCAGCAGGACGCCTACCAAAGTCATCAGCCATGTGGACAGGTTCACAACAATCTCCTTCTAGTGCGACATGCTGCGGTGTTCAGCCCTGCCTGCGGGACCAGCATAAATCACAAAACACCCGGCGGTCAAAACTTGCGCTGCGCAACGGTGACGAAATGAAATCGCGCCCCGGTTCTGTCGCCAGCGCGGCACACACCCAGCCACTTCAGACGTCCGGCATCCCGCCAGGCGGAATCGGCCGCTGCCTGCGCCGCTGGTCCAGACTGGCCTGCAGGTCGCTGCGCGCCCGGTCCACAGCCGACGGCGTCAGGGAATCCATCGCCGTCAGCTCCAGCCCGCTCCCCCCCGCCAGGCATTCCGGCGACCCGGGGCCGGTCGGATCCGGCCCGCTCAGCTCAATCTCCCCGATAAAGGCCGTGCGCAAGCTGTCCGCGGCGGGCCAGCGGCCCGGTCCGGCCATCACATAGGGAATGCCGCATTTGCCCAGAATCGACTCCTTGAGGTAGCAGTGGGCCCGGTCTTCATCGGCGTCGACGAAGTCCACACAGCCGATCACGGTTCCGTCAGCACTGCACACCGTGAAGGTGCAGTACACACCGCTCAGGCGCTTGTGCCAGGCGGCGCTGTCGGCCGGCGTGGTGAGCGCGATGTAGCGAAGCAGTGGAAGCTTGATCATCACCGGGTATTCCGCCAACTCCCGGCACAACCACTGCCAGAGCACCTGTTCGTCCGGCGTGACCAGCTCGCGCGCCATGATCGGCCACTGGCTGGGCGCGCGCATGCTGCGCAGGGCCGTCTGGCGCAAGCGCCAACGCCGTATCAGCACACCCGCGGCCACCATCCCCAACAGCAGCACAGCGGCCGCCCCCACCGGTCCCGTCAGATCAGCAAGCACCCGGTTCTCCCCCTGTTTTCAAAGGAGTCTAACCAGATCCGGGCAAAAAGATTATTTTTCTATCTTTGGTGATCTTTTTATGCACAAGCTGTGGCGGGCGAGCCGCGCAGGGCCGCGATCTGGCCCGGCTAGCGGAATTTTTTGGTGAACTCGCGCACGACGCCGATGATCTCGGCGGTGCCCAGCGGCCTGATCGGGTAACGCACATTGAGCGGCTTGAGGAACAGTTCCCCGCCGTCCCGGATCAGCTGCTTGAAGGTGGTCTGGTTTTCGCTGTTCAGCGCGATCACATAGTCACCGGGCAAGGCATCCATCTCGGGCTCCACGATCAGCAGGGAGCCTTCGGGAAAGGAATCGAGGCTGTCACCCACCATGCTGTCGCCCTGCACGCGCAGCGCAAAGGTGTGGCGCTTGATCGGAATCGTCACCGGCACCATTTCCAGCCCGTCACGTGGCTGGAAATTGTCGATGACCGTGTAGTTGCCCGCCTGGACTTCCGAGATCAGGGGAACCTCTGCTCTCACGTCAAAGCCCGGGCTGACGTTGGAGCCACCGGACATCAGTTCGGCGACGGACACGCCCAGCAGTTCCGCCACCCTGCGCTGGTTGGAGCGTTTCGGCGCTGTGCCGCCCGGTCTTTCCCATTGTTGTACCGCGCCGCGACTGACGCCTGCAGCGTCAGCAAACTGCTGCTCGCTCATGGCCAGCCGCTTGCGGCCTTCCCTGATTAATGTGTGAACGCTCATAGTCTATAGGGTATGCCTCCGTCCCGATAGAAAATTTGGCATTTGATAGACAATTTATCGAATTTGCGCCACGCCTGCAACGCCAGGGGCAGCAGCGGCACAGGCGCCGACGCGCGCCGCTCGCAGCGTTTGTACCAGCCGTGCCGGAACACCCGTCATGCCATGGGACAGCAAGCCAGCCAGTCCGTCCATGCGCCAGATCAATGAAACGTCGCACGGCACCGGACACCCGTGGCGGGCCGCACTGCCTAGGCGCTGTCCTTCAGCACAAACTGCATGCTGGTGCCGGCCAGCTCCAGCACGTCGTTGTGCATCAGTGGCACGGCCTCGCCACTCACGGCCACGCCATTGAGCGTCGGCGCAACCGGCCCGGTCAGGTGCGCCACGTAATAGCCGTACCGCCGGTGCGACACCGCCACCACGCTGACCGCAGGATTGCCGAAGGTGCTCACCGCCTTGACCACCGGCACCTCCAGCCCGGCCGACGATCCGGACAGCACCTTGAAACTGGCGTTCAGCGACGCCATTGCCGATGAGGCGGCGGCCGCGCTGTGGGCGTCGAGTTTCATTTCGGCGGTCTGGTGGAAGCCCGACTCTTCCGAGGCCGCGATGTACTGGATCCTGAAGTTGCCGATCGCAATCGCGTCGTTGTCCTGCAGCTTCTCCCGTGACTTGATCATGTGGCCGTTGAGGTAGGTGCCGTTGGTGCTGGCGAGGTCCTCGACATACACATCGGCCAGGCCGTGCAGCTCGAACACACAATGTTCGCCGCTGACCAGCGGGTTGTTCAGCACGATGTCGTTGTAGGGCCGGCGGCCCAGCGTGGTGCGGTCCTTGCGCAGGTGGACATGTTTGATCTCCACGCCCTCGACCGATGCAATCAGTTGCGGCATACCAGCTCCCACAGTTCAGCACCGGCGCCCGTCGCGCGATGCCTGCTCATGGTATGCCCCGGCCGACGCTGAAACAAGGGGCGGGATGCCCGAGACGCAACAGACTGTGACTAGCGCGGTCTGCGCAGCGGCTGCAGCAGCGCCGACAGGCCGTTGTGATCGATCTCGAGCATCAATGCCAGCAGACGGCCGGTTTCCCCTTTCGGAAAACCCTCACGCGCAAACCAGGCCAGGTAGTTTCCCGGCAGGTCGGCGATCAGGCGGCCCTTGTACTTGCCGAAAGGCATCTCGCGCGTCACCAGCAGCTGCAGGTCCTCGGGCGCCACTCAGCCTCCGGCCTGCTTGACGCTGAAGCCCTGCTTTTTCAGCAGCTCGATCAGCGCGGCCAGGTGGTCGCCCTGGACCTCGATCACACCGTCCTTGACGGTGCCGCCGGAGCCGCAGGCCGCCTTGAGCTGCTTGCCGAGCTGCACCAGCGCCGGCTCGGCCAGTGGCACCCCCTTGACCACGGTCACGCTTTTGCCGCCGCGGCCCTTGGTCTCGCGCGAGATCCGCACAATGCCGTCCGACGGTGGCGCCGTCCGGGTCTGGCGACAGACACAGCGGGCCTGCGGCTGGCGGCAGGCCGGGCACATGCGCCCCGCGTCGGTCGAATAAACCAGCCCGCCGGGGCGTGAATGACTTTTCATGGAATGCACCGATGTGAAAAAACTGCCCCGGAGCCCTTCGCCCCGAGCGCTGTCGGCTATCGTACAGCGCTGCAGGCGGGATCCCCGGCTCCACCGGCGCGGCGCGGGCTCAGATGTAGCCGGAAGGCTGCGGGGCGTGTCGCAGGTGCAGCGACAGGCCGAGCGCCTGCATGTGATTGCCGTCGCGGCCGAGAATGGTTTCGGCCAGCGGCAGGAAATTTTCTTCCTCGAAACGGGCATGCGCGGAATAGGCATGCACGAGTTCTTCCACGGCATCCAGATCCAGGTCGACCGCCTGGGACCTGGCCACGGCCTTGACCACAGGCTCCAGCTTTTTCCACATCGCCTCGATCTGCCGGTGTTCCGCGATCAGGCGTTGCGTCATGGCCTGCACCTCCCCGGCCTCCCGGCCCGCGCGGGCACTGCGCAACACCGCGGGAAACAACTCGCGCTCCTCGTCCGCATGGTGCTCGATCACCGCGTCGTGAAACAGGGCCAGCGTGTCGGTGGCAATGGTTCGCGCCTGGGCGGCAGCCGCCTGGAGCGCAGGCAATTCCTCGAAGGCCTGAAGCCTGGACAAAATGCCCAGGTGGCAGCGGGAAAAACCGGTCAGCGGTTCACTGGAATGACCCGGATCGTGCTTGGCAGGAGGGTTTGTCATGCCGCCAATATAGGAGCGCGCCTGGGTGCCTGGATTGATGCACATCAATCACGCAGCCAGCCAGCAGCGCCATCTGCCCGCCCGGCGCACCGGCTGCCCGGGTCCGGCGCGGCGTCCAGGTTCATCCATGAAAACAGGCTTCAGCCCATGACCAGCGGGCGCTGGATGCTCTTTTATTTATAGCACACTAGCGCCCGGCGGCCTGCCTGAAATAGTTGACCCGCTCGGCATCTGCCGGGTGGGACGCGAAGGCAATGCCCAGCCAGGAGGACTGCCGGTCGGCCCGGCCGCTGTCGGCGCCGTCCGGCGCGTCGCTGCCGCTGTTCCTCTGCGCCAGCTTGTCGAACAGCGTCACCATGACCTCTGGCGAAATCGATGCGGCCTGCAGGATGCGCACGGCCTCGGCGTCGGCTTCGCGTTCGGCCTCGCGTGAATAACTGGCCTGCCCCAGCAACACCGGCACACCGGCCAGCACGCTGCTGAAGTCGCCGAGCACCACACTGGCCAGCCCGCCCAGCAAGGTCACCTGCACCAGCGCGCGAAGCCCGTGCCGGTGCCGCACATGGCCGATCTCGTGCGCCAGGACGGCAGTGATGACACGTTCATCGCGGCCCACCAGCTCGACCAGTTCATCGGTCAACACCAGCGTGCCGCCCGGCAAGGCCAGCGCATTCGGGCCGATGCGGCTTCGGCGGAATTCCAGGCGCCAGGCCGGCACGCTGCCCGGCGGCTGGGCCGCCAGCGCAGCCGCAAACGCGGCCTTCAGGCGCGCCTGTTCAGCGGCGGCCAGCCGGCTCGGCAACATCAGCGTGCCGTCAATCGCGTCCAGCGTGGCGACACCCAGCGATTCGTCCACACTCAGCGGCGTCGCCGCCACCACCGCGCGGGCGGCGGCTGGCAGGCCCCATTGCTGCAAGGCCACTGCCAGCGCCACCAGCAGCGCGACACTGACCAGCACCCCGCGCCAGCTTTGCTGCAGTCGCACCACCAGCGAGTCGCGCCGGCCGGCCGCCCGGCTCCACGCGTCCCAGGCCGCGGCATCGCTGCACTGGACCGAGCCGCCGCCCTCGAAGTGCGCGACCCGCATGCCATGGCGGGTCCGCTCCGGCCAGTTCACGTCGGCCAGCGCCACGCGGCGGTCCACGCCCTCGCCTTCCACACGCAGGAAGGCGCCCTCGATGCGCAGCCTGACCGGCCGGGCGCGCGCACTCAGGCCGTCAAAATAAACCGCCTCCAGCCCGGGTGCGTGTCCAGCGTCCATGCGGGCTAGAAGCCGATGTCCAGGCCGAACAGGTCGCCGGCCGCTTCGCCGGCGGCATCCCCTTCGGCCCCTTTCATCTGGTTCACCAGGGTGTCGGGGCTGACCCGGGTCTTGACGGTCACCGCCTCCAGCCGCATGCGCGCCAGCGCCACCGCTGCAAACGGCCAGTACAGCCCCAGCGTCAGGATCACCAGCAACCAGTTTTTCAGCGTCAGTCCCAGCAGGCTGCGAAAGCGCAGGTCACTGAGGAAACGCAGCGAGGCGTTGCCGGTGCGCGTCCACACCAGGTTCTGCAAGCGCGAGGTCAGGTAGGGCCGGACCACGATCAGCATCGCAAAAACACCGGCCAGCGCGCCCAGCACCCCCGCAATAATGGCGGCGGCGGCACCGGCCCGGCCGGTCAGCAGGCCGCTGGCCTTGCCACCGAAGATGAACACCAGCACCAGCACGGAGGCCAGCAGCACCGCCAGCAGCATCACACCGAAGGTCTTGAAAAACACCGCATAAAAGGAGCCCAGCGAGGCCTTGAATTTGGTGGTCAGCGACGCCAGCGCATAGTTGTTGTGCTGGTAGTGCTTGAGCTTCCACAGCAACCAGGGCAACACCGCCAGCGTCACCAGCATCACCGCGCCGACGACCGAGACATACCAGGCCGGTGGCTTCTCGGGATCGTCCACGCCAACCAGCGCCGCCACAATCGCCAGGCTGGGGACAAACATCGGCAACACCGCCCGGTAGACATCCGGCAGCGAGCCCTGGAACCTGAAGCGCATGCCGCGCCAGCTGGTGTTGGCCAGCCGGAACTGCATGGACGACTTGAGCAGCGCGGGCCACACCGCCATCACGATCACAAACGCGACCAGGCCGGCGACCGGCGAAAACTTGCCTGCCGCGGAGTACAGCGCAAACAGCAGGCCGACCAGCAGGTAACCCTTGAGCATCTTGACGGGCTTGCCATGAAAGTCCAGCGGCGCCCCGTCCACCAGCGTGTTGCCATGGAAATAGCGCAGGCGCCGCACCTTGGCCCACGGGTAATAAATACCCAGGGTCAGCAGCATCAGCAGCAGGTTGACGATCCAGATGCGGAAATACTCGCTGCCGGAACCGGTGAACCGGATCTGCAGGTGGTAGGACTGCGGATCCTGGCCCGGCACGCGGCTTGCCATCGGCGTGTTCAGGCTGGACGGCACTGAAGCGTTCATGAGATTCCTCCTGATATTGTTGTGGCGGGGCCCGGCGTCCCCTTGCGGCAAATCATATCGCCCGACCCTCTGCCGGCCCTGCCGGACCTCCCGCCAGATGCGCCGTCCGGCTGAAAAATCTGCCGCCTGAAGCAAATGCATGGAACCCCGCACGCGCCGGCGACTCCAAAAAACCACCGGCCCGATGGCCAGCTTGCAAGGAAACCGCATGACAAACCGAAGAAACACCCTGCTGGGCCTGGGCGCCGTGTCGGCCTGGCTGGCCGGTGCGCGGGCCCTGTTCACCGGCAACCGGGCCGAAGCCGCCACGCCCGCCCGTGCCTATGAAGTCAGCAAAACCGACGCCGAGTGGAAAGCCCTGCTGCAGCCCGACCAGTACGCGGTGCTGCGCAAGGCCGGCACCGAACGGCCCCACAGCAGCCCGCTGAACCAGGAAAAACGCGCCGGCACCTACCGTTGCGCCGGCTGCGCGCTGCCGCTGTTTGCCGCCAGCACCAAATACGACAGCCGCACCGGCTGGCCCAGCTTCTGGAAGCCGCTGGACCAGGCCGTGGTCGAGGACGTGGACAGATCGATGTTCATGACCCGCACCGAGGTCCTGTGCCGCCGCTGCGGCGGGCACCTGGGCCATGTGTTCAACGACGGCCCGCGCCCCACCGGCCTGCGTTACTGCATGAATGGCATCGCCCTGAACTTCGCGCCCGCCTGATGCGCAGCGCCTTCAATCTGCTGGCACTGGCGGCGGCGGCGGGCCTGCTGGGCTGGGGACTGCTGGGCCCTGGTGCGGCCACCGAAAAAGCCGTGCTGATCCCGCCACCGGCCTGGGCGCCCACCGTCAGCCCTGGCGCGCTGGAGACGGCGGTGTTTGCCGGCGGCTGCTTCTGGGGTGTCCAGGCGGTGTTCCAGCACACCCGCGGCGTGCTCAACGCGGTGTCGGGCTACGCCGGCGGCGCCCGCGAAACCGCCAACTACAGCAGCATAGGCACGGGCCGCACCGGGCACGCCGAGGTGGTGGCGGTGAGCTACGACCCGAAGCAGGTGTCCTATGCCCAGTTGCTGCAGATCCATTTTTCGGTCGCGCACGACCCGACGCAGCTCAACCGCCAGGGACCGGACACCGGCACCCAGTACCGCTCGGCGGTTTTTTACGGCAACGACAGCCAGAAGCAGGTGGCCGAACGCTACATCGCGCAACTCGATGCGGCTCAGGTGTATCCCCGCAAGATCGTCACCCAACTGACGCCGCTTGCCGCGTTTTACCCGGCCGAGGCCTACCACCAGGACTACGCCACACGCAACCCGAATTCGGCCTACATCCGGCGCTTCGACCAGCCGAAGATCGCCAACCTGAAAACCGTGCTGCCCGCGCTCTACCGCGACACGCCGGTGCTGGTCGCGTCCGTCAGGTGAGCGGCGTCCCCTGGGTTGAACCATCGAATCTGCCTTCAGCCCATGCAGGACAAGCGCCGACAGCTATGGTTTTTATAGCGACTGAATGTTGTCTTGGCCCGGGTAGCCGTGGCCAGGGACATCGCTGGTTTTGACCCGTCCACTTTCACAGGCGGCGCGGATGATCTGCCGGTTGGGGTTCGGGCTCACGTCGCGAAACTCCATCCAGCGTGGGTTGTCGCGGGTGTAGGTCGAGGTGTTGTGCGACTTGCCCTGCCACAGCGGCTCCATGTAGAACACCAGCGCGCTGTACCTGGCCTTCTTGTTGGCGCAGTCGAACACCACATCCGACACATAGGAACGGTAGGGAACGCCGTCCCAGCTTTTGCGCAGTTTGCTGCGGCTGACCCGCACGCGCATGGTCTGCGCCTCCACCGACACACTCAGCGGCGAGGGATCCACCTCGATCGTGTCGACGGCCGGATTGGCCGGGTCGCCCAGCACCGTGAACCACACGGTCTGCGCACCGGCCGCACCGGCCAGCACGAGCAGGCACATCAGCGCTACAAGTCGTTTTTTCATCAGCTGCGTATCCGGAATCTGGCAAGGCACCGGCGTGGTTATAGCAGACGCTGGCGAGCGCCGGCCTGCGCTACCGGGTGCAGCCCGTGCCAGGATATCGGGAAGGCGCCGTACCGCGGCGGTCCTTCCCGGACGTCAGGAGCCGCCCGGCGGTTTGCCCGGCTCGCTGCCGCTGGAGGTCTTGCCTTCGGTTTCCTTGTCCTTGAGCTGGGTCAGCTCCTCGGTCTGCATCGGGTAGACCCGGTGCACGTAAAAATAGAAAAACGCCAGTGAAAAGGCCAGCACCAGCAAGCCAACCACCTGGGAGGTCAGCTCCAGACCGCCAGCGTTGATCTTGACGGTGTGGATCGCCGGCGCCAGGCGCGCCGCTGCGGCGCCACCATCGGCCGCTTCCCCCCCGGCCGCCAACTCGGCCTTGCTGCCCTGGGGCGGCGGCGACCAGGCGCTGTAGTCGCGGTTGAATTGCACATAGGTCAGGTACAGGCCGAAACAGACAATGCCCACCACCAGCACAAACAGCAGCCCGGTGGACCAGAGATGCCACATCCAGCTGGACTCGATGAAGCCGCGCTTCCACGCATCGTGGTCGGCGCTGCCCTTGATGTTCTGGACAAACGCCTCCTCCACCGCCTTGCTCCCCTCCGCGCTCAGCACGGGGGAAGCCCCGGACACCGGCGTTTGCCCCTGCACCTGGGCGCTCAGTGCCTGCACAAGCGCGAGCTTGCGCGCCGCTGCATCGTCGGTCGCCGCGCCCGCACCGACACACAGCGCCAGCGCCAGGCCGGCGAGCGCCAGGCTGCGTATCGTCACAATGCGCCCTCCCCGACGCTGCCAAGAAAGCGCAGGTAAAAGGCCCATTCCTGGCCGGCGCAATTTTTGGGGATCAGCGGGTCAAAAGCGGTGGCGGGAATGGCCCGCCGGCCCGCCGCCTCGCGGGCGGTCTGCCGCAAGGCGGCCATGTCCGCCGTCGTCCCCTTGAAAGCCGTGCAGTGGATGGGCTGCGGTGTGATCGGCACCTGCTGCTTGTGGTCGGGAACCATGCCCGGCGTGATCTGCAGAGGCGACGCCTTCTTTGAGGGCCAGGCCGGGGTGATCTGGCCGAGGGCATCGGTCGGCAAGGTCTTCGACGGCGCCGGACCGCCCGGGACCACAGGCAACTGCTGCTGCGCCGGCAGCGTCAGCGGCCATGCCAGCGCGCTCACCAGCACGCCCGCCAGCCCGAGCCTGGGCGACAGCGCGCGCGCCCGGCGCCTGCGGGCGGGGGCATCAAACACCCTGCGTGGGTTCATGGTCGTCCTCCTGTTGGAAAGTGGATCTCGCGCCGGCTCGTGCGTTGTCAGGCCAGCACGGCATCGCCCCGCTGCCAGGCATCCACAAAACGGTCCAGCCCGTGTGAGCCGCCGTTGACCAGCCGGCGCGCCGCCAGCATGTTGTGGTGCATCAGCGCGTCCTTGATCTGCAGCTCGCGGTCACCAATGAACAGCGCCAGCAGTTCAGCGGCGATGTCCGACGCGCCGGCCAGATCGGGTTCGGCCTCCAGGTCCACCGGGCGGCTCAGCCGCGGGCCGTAGGTGCGGTAGTTGTGCCGGCCAGTGAGCTGGATGAAGCCGCGCCCCTTGTAACGCGCGCCATCGGGCGCGCCGCGGTTGCCGAGGTCCCGGCGCCGGTCGTAGAGGTCAAACGGATGGCCATTCGGCGAGGTGTTGTACCTCGACAGTCCCTCGCTGACGGGCTGGAAGGCCTCGACCTCGGCGCGTATGGTGGCCAGCGCCATCAGCACCATGGGTTTGTCCACCAGATGGCGCTGGCGCAAGGCCTGGGTCACAAAGGGCAGGTTCTTCTTGATATGGCCCACCGGCGTCCATGGAAACATCGCGCTGACCGCCTGCGTGGTGAGCGACGCCAGCGCGTCGGCCAGGTCGGGCGATGCCGCCAGGCCCAGCCGGTGCAGCGTGCGCGGGCCGGCGATACCGTCGGCCAGCATCGCCTCGCTGGTCTGGAAGGCCAGCACCGCCGCTTCGGTGCCGCCGCCAAACTTGCCGTCGAGTTTTCCCGGATCGAAACCTGCTGCCAGCAAGGCCTGCTGCAGGGCCAGCACCTGGGGCGATGCCGCGCCGCGGCGCAACACGGCGCTCATGCCCCGGCTCCGGCGCTGCGGTACAGCGTGACGGCCTGGTTCACGCCGTCCACCAGGACCACGCCGTTCCAGACAGGGGCAGCGCCCGGCGGCGCGGCCTGCCCATGCGCCAGCAACTGCACCGGCCCGGACACCAGCGTGCCCGGCGGATCGAGAAGGCGGAACACCGCGAGGTTGACAAAGGCGTTGTCATACCACTCGACCGTGGACTTGACGAAGGCGGTGCCGCCGGACTCCTCGTCGTTGACCGCCTGCGCAAAAGCGTCCAGCGAAGGCTTGTTGATCTGCCGGATGTACACGTTGTCGTCCATGGCCTGGCCCCCCAAGGGTGTGCTAAATGAGGTTTGCGCTTTTCATGGCTTGCTGCACCTTGCCGATCGCCGCCGGGTCGCGCGCGTTGACGATGTGGATCTGCAGGGCGCGCCTGGCCTGCACGGCATCTTTGGGAATCTTGTCGGCGTCCATGCCGAGGGCGGCCAGCGCCTTGCCGACGGCTTCAGCCGTCGCCGCCGGCTGCGCCAGTGCGGCGGTCAGCTGCTGCTTGGTCGTGCGGTCGGCCAGCGGCAGCAGCGCCACATCGCGCACCAGCTGGATCTTCTGGTTGGCCAGCTCTTCCTTCTGCACCGCCTGCTGCTGGATGCCAACAATCGCACCATTGAGCGTGCCGGCCGTGTAGTAGTCGTGCAGGTCGGTCACCGCCTGGGTAAACGGGTAGGCATCGATGTCCTGCTGCAGCCCGCCGAGGATGCGCACCAGCACCTCCTTGCGTTGCGCATTCATGGTGGCCACCAGCGCCTCCACGCTTTTTTCGTAATAGAAATGTTTGTCCACATTGGTCTTGATGCCGCCCACGCCGGCCGCGGCGGCGGCGAGGTTGGTCTTGGCCCGCGCCGAACTGACGATGGTGCCCAGCAGGTTCATCGTCATGGTGGCTGCATCGGTGGCGGAGTCGATCTGCTGCTTGTCCGAGGTCAGACCGCGGATGAACTGGATGTAGCGCAAATCCATGACCACCAGCCGGCCAGTGACAAAGCCGTCGCGCCCGTTGCGTGTCGGGTCCTTGTAGAAGGCCGCGATGCTGCTGGCGCTCTGGTACTGGGTGGCCAGCTCCTTCAGGTCGGCATTCAGGTCGAACGAGGGTTCGGGCGCGCCGCCGTTGCGCACCGTCTGGCAGCCCGCAAGCAGGAGCACGGCCGCAGACAGCAGCAGGCGCCGGCAGACGGTCGCAGCATGAACAAGCGTGTTTTCCATAGCTGTGCTCGTTGGCGCGTACGCCGTGGCGTCATCGTCCACGCGCGGGCGCAAAAAAGCTTCCTCCGCTGCAAATTAAATGCCCGCCGCCGGCGGCACGCATCCTCCATTCGCAGGAGAAAAAGCTGTGATTTTTTGGCGCCGGACAGGGTCAGCGCGGCGCAGGCGCGCGCAGCAGGGGCTGCAGCATCCACAGGCCCAGCGCCGGACCCAGGGCCAGCCAGGGCAGCACGCTGGCCAGCGGCCAGCTCGCGGCGGCCCGCACAAACAGCTCGATGCTCAGCACCGAGATCGCAAACCCGATGCAGTTCGCAAAGGTCAGCACACTGCCGGCCACCGCCGGCGGCGCATTGCGGGCCGTCAGCGTGGAAAACTGCGGTGAGTCGCCCGAGGCGGTGATGCCCCACAGCAGCAGCCAAGCCAGAAACAGCGGCAGCGGCGCCCCCAGCATCCAGGGCGCCGCGAGGCAACACCCGCCGCTGAGGGCCAGCTGCACCTGCGCCACGCGCGCGCTGCCCAGGCGCCGCACCAGCAGGCCGCCGCCGATACAGCCCACGGCACCCGAGGCAATCACCCAGAACGACGCGGCGCTGACCGCAGCCCCCGCCAGACGTGTCGCCACCATCAGCGGCACCAGCACAAAAAACGCGTACAGCTCCCACATGTGGCCGAAATAACCGAACACCGAGGCGCGCACACGTGGGTCTGACCAGATCAGCCCCAGCGCGCGCGGCGTGATGCGCGCGCCGCGTGCCTGCCAGGGGCTCTCGGGCACCAGCCAGGCGGTGGCGATGCCACCCAGCGCCGCCAGCAGCGACACACCCAGGATCACCCCCTGCCAGGAGCCCAGGCCGCCGCTGCCGACCAGCGCCCGCAGCCCGTGCGGCAAGGCGGTGCCCAGCACCAGCGCACCAATCAACACGCCCATCACCGCGCCCAGACGCTCGCGGTACCAGCTGGCCGCGATTTTCATGCCCACCGGGTAAATGCCCGCCAGCACAAACCCAACGCCGAAACGCAAGGCCAGCAGCGCCGCCAGATCGTCCGGCACCGCCACCACTGCGGCATTCAGGGCAGCGCCCAGCAGCGAACACAGCAAAAACACCCGCGCCGGCGCAAACCGGTCAGCCAGCATCAGCAAGGCAAACACCAGCGTGCCCGCCACAAAACCCAGCTGCACCGCAGAAGTCAGGCTGCCCACGGCCGTCGCCGGCAATCCGCCCGCCTGCTGCAAATCGGGCATGACCGCATTGGCCGCAAACCACAGCGAGGTGCCGGCAAACTGCGACAGCACAATCACCGGCAGGATGCGGCGTGGAACGGCAGGCGTCATGCGGCGCTCCGGCCTCGCATGGCCACCGGCGCAGTCGCCATTCAGGTTTTGGTCTGGGCGGCCTTGCGGTCGGCCACGACCTTTTGCGCCGAGGGACGCTCGCCGATGAACTTGACGTAGGTCTTGTAGTCCACGCCACCGGCCAGCAGCAGGTCCTCACCGAAGGCCGCCTTGCTGGCCATGCCGACCAGCGGCAGGTTGGCAAAGGCGGCGCAGTCGGCCTGCGTCAGGCGGTCACCCGCGACATAAGGCGCAAACTTCGCCAGCTTCTTGAAGGCAGCGATGTTGGTCTCGAGCTGTTTGCGGATACGCGCCAGGTTGCCTTCGCTGAGCGGGGCGGCGCCGAAGAAGGTCGAGGGGTACAACTGGCGCGCCACGATCTCCAGGTGCCAATCGATGAAGGTGGTGAGTTCGCGCACCTTGGCGGCTTCGAAGGGGTCGGCCGGCATCAGCGCCGGCTGCGGCACGGTCGCCTCGATGTAGTCGAGGATGGCCTGGCTCTCGCACAGGCCGCCGCGGTCGGTGCGGATGAACGGGATCTTGCCCAGCGGCGAGGCGCTGAGAATCGCCTCGTCGCTGCTGTGGGTCGCCGCCACTTCCTCGGTGAAGGGCACGCCTTTTTCAAGCAGCGCGAGCTTGACCTTGTTGTAGTAGTTGGAAATCGGGGAGCCGCAAAGGGTCAGCATGAAGGTGTCTCCTGGTTTTGATGGCGCCCAGTTTATGCTGCCCCGCCGGCAGGCCATGCAACCCCCGTGACAGCCTGGGAGTCTGGGCGCCAGAACGCGTCGAAGCGAAAAGTGGCCCCGGCGAGGACAGTTTTTATCGGGTTCGCAGCGCATAGCCGTCGCCATGGGGCAAAAAGCCGGTGAAAAATGGACCGCTGCGGCCGCTTTGCAGCCGATGTTTCTTCTGCCGCCCAGACTCCTCGTGCCTAGGACTCCGGAAACAGCGGCGTCAGCAGGCGCACGGCGACGTTGAAGCCTTCGGCGACAGGCGTGACCCGCACCACTTCGGCCTCGCAGCCGAGCGTGCGGGTGCCGGCGATGCCGGGAAACTCCAGCACCATCGTGATGGTCTGGCCGGGCACATACGCTGCCTCGGAGGAAAAATACAGGCCGGTGGCGCTGAGGTCGTGCGTCGCGCCTTCGTCACCATCGACGGTCAGGCGCAGCGCCAGGCCAAAACGTTGCGCCGCGCGCTGGTCCAGCAAAACCGCCTTTGTCTCGGTGGGGGTGGAGATATCCATGTCTGTCGCCTTGCATGTCCGGGAAACGGACCCAAGCCTTACCTTAATGCGTGCTCAAGCCAGAGCTGTAGGCATCTCATCGTGCTGCGTGTGGGACGCGGGCTATGCGTGCCCGGCGGCCGCAGGAACAACGGCTTAGCGGCTGTCCAAACGGTCGACTTCTCTTTGCCTGGCACGGCGCCTGGCCTGATCAGCGAGAGAACCCGGGGCCGCATCGTATTCTTCACGCGCAGACATCAGTGCCACCCCTATCAGCCAGATCCCGAAGCCAAACCATCCCAGGACCATAAACCAGTAAGCCGAGGCGCCATCTTCCTTGTAAAGGGTGACCGTTGGAGCGCCCCTGCCAAAGCCGCTTCCTACCGCCTCAGTGACGACCGAAAATATGCCTGTGCCGAGGCACCCCAGGCCGGCGAGCAACAGAAGGCCATTGGCCACATTGAACTTGAGCTTCATGAGTTTGAACAAGGGCCCTGGGACAAGGTGGCGGTCAGCGACGGCCACCGGCGACCGAAATCTCGCCGACTATCCCAGAAATGGACGAGCGGCACAACGGGCCGCGTCATGGGGACCTGGCAGCACACCCACTGATTCGGCCCGCCCAATACTCCTAAGCCTGCCACACCCCATAGCCCTGCTCCCGCAGCGCAATGCCGAGCTCGACTTCCATGTCGCGCGCGCCTTCGTAAGGCATCGGGTTGTACATGGTGTAGAGCTGCGGCAACAGGCGCATGCCCCACTTCTGCACATAAACATTGGCCTGGATGCCGGCCTTGTGTTTGTCAAAGCGCACGTCCGGGTCCAGCCCGGTCATGCCGACATAGACGAAAGGTTTGCCGAGCTGCCAGTCGGGGTTGGCGCGGCGGAAGCGGCCGACGTTCCAGACCTCATCGGACAGCTCGATCACATAGACGTGGTAATGGTGGCTGCGCGGCGTGCGCGGCTTTTTCGGCGGCGGCGCGGCCTTTGGTTGTGCGGGTTTGCGGGGCGCGGTCGCCATGATGCTGGCAAGTATGCACCAGGCGTTCAGCGCCTGGAATGCTACCGAATTGATAGCTGATGGCCCTTGATGGACATGGGCCAGCGGCCGATTTGGCGCATAAAACCGGGAAAAAACTCAATCCGGCACGAAGCGGCTCTTGAAGCGGGCTTCATCTTCCGGCAGTTCCAGCGTTACCAGTTGCCCCATCTTGCCGTCGCTGAGCCGGCAGGCTGCGAACAGGCTGGACTTGCCCTTGAAGTCATAACTGTCCATGTCGATCAGCATGTAGGGATAGGGCACAAACACCTGATGCGCAAAAATGACCTTGTGCCGGTTGCGTGGCGACGGAAACAGCTTGTAGTCGTCGGTGGTGATTGCCTGAGCGGTTGCCATGGGGTGCCTGCGGTGGATGTGGTGAGAGCCTGAGGCTGATTGAATCACGCTTTCAAGCGTCCGCCCTCAGGGCGCCGCCTGCAGGTCGTCGCGGCGCCCGATGCCGTGGGCAAACACCGCGCCGAGCACGATCAGCACCGCGCCGCCGAGTGCCACCACCGCGGTCGAGCCGATACGTGCGCTCAGGCCGGCGGCCAGCAGCACGCCGATGGACTGGCCCAGGAACAGGATGGCCGCGAACATCGACATCGCGGTGCCGCGCGCGGCCGGCGCCATTTGCGTGGCGTTGGTCTGCAGCGTGTTGTGCAGCCCGAAAAAACCAAAACCGCTGAGCAGGCTGGCGGGAAGCGCCAGTTGCCACCAGGGCGTCAGGCCCAGCACCATGGCGCCGGCGCCGGCCACAGCGCCGCCCAGCAGGGCCAGGCCGCGCTCCCCGAAACGCCGCACCAGATGCCGCGCCAGCGCCATGTAGCCCATGCCGCCCAGCCCGAACAGCGCCACCACGGCGCCCGACAGGGTCAGCGACAGGCTGTGCACCGCATGCAGGTGCGAGGCCCAGATCGCCAGCACGCCGAAGCCGGCGATGCCCTCGATAAAAATCACGATCAGCACCCAGCGCGACCAGCGGCCGCTGAGGATGCTTCCCACCTGGCGCAGGTAGGGCGTGCGCGGCCCGGCCGGCTTGACCGCGGCCGGCGCCACGGCCAGCTGGCGGCGCCAGTCCAGCCACAGCAGCGTGCCGACCCCGGCGAACAGCACGGTGGTCAGCACAAAGGCCCAGCGCCAGCCCAGTGCGTCGGTCACCACGCCGCCGACCAGCAGCCCGCTGACCAGACCCAGCGTGGTGCCCAGGCCGATACGGGCCAGCGTTTCCTGCCGCAACTCGTAGGCCACGGTGTCGCCGACCCAGGCCATGGCCAGCGGAATCACGGCCGCCGCGCCCATCGCCACCATCACGCGCGCCAGCAGCAACATGTCCAGGCTGGTGGCCAACACCGCCACCACACTGCCTATGCTGCAGGCCAGCGTGGCAAAGGTGACGATGCCGAACTTGCCGAAGCGGTCGCCGAGCGGGCCATAGACCAGTTGCGCCAGCCCGTAAACCACGGCAAACACCGACACCACCTGCGCGGCCTGGGTCAGGCTGACCGAAAACGTGCGCGACAACTCGGGCAGCATGGCGTCGCAGATGCGCTGCACCGCCATGCTCGCGAAGGTCGCAAAGGACAGCAGCAGGATGGACCGGCGCGTGGCCGCAGGCAGGGTGGCGGAGCCAGTGGTCATGAAGAGGGGTCAGTGAGGGTGCGCAGGCGCGCGCGGCCGGCGACTGCCGATTGTAGGCAGGGTCGTCACTGCCCGCTTGCAGCCGCGCGGCGTCAACGGTTGCCGCTGTCGGGCACGCTGTATTCGCGCAGGATGGGAATGCCGCCACCGCTGCCACGCTCCTGCGGCGGGACCGGTCGCGCCGGCACCACCCCATAGCCGGGCGGTGCCGCGGCTGGCGCGGCTGGCGCGGGCGAAGGCGGAATCACCATGCCCACTCCCGGCGGCGGCGGCTGCGACGGCACAGCGGGCGGCGGTGGTGGCGGTGGCGGTGGTGCCGACTGCATCTGCGGCAGGCCCGGGATCGGGCTGCCGTCGGGCGTGGTCATCGGCTGCGAAGGCGGTGTCACCTGGCCGGCCGGCGGGAACAGGCTGTTGAACCAGTCGCTGACCGGGCTGGCCGGCTCGGGCGCCGGTGCGCTGGAATTTTTCGCGATGTCGAAGCGCGCCTGCGCATCGACCACCTTGCTGCGCAGCGAGGCCGCAAAAAAATCACCGACGATGGGCAGCGCGCTGTGGGCGCCCTGACCCCAGTAATCGCTGAGCGTGATGCGGTTGTCATTGAAGCCGACCCAGGCACCGGCCACCAGCTGCGGGTGCATCAAAATGAACCAGCCGTCGGTGTTGTCCTGGGTGGTGCCGGTCTTGCCGGCCACATCGGCCTGGATGCCGTGGCGGCTGCGGATGCCGGTGCCGGTGCCCTGGTCGATCACGCCGCGCATCACATCCACCAGTGTTTCCGCGGTCGAGACCTGCATGGCCTGCTCGGGCGCCTTGGCCTGCCAGGTTTCCAGCACCTTGCCGTCGCGGTCTTCGACGCTGGTCACGATGAAGGGCTCGATGTAGGCGCCCTTGTTGGCGATGGTCGCGTAGGACGCCACCATTTCCTTGAGCGTGACCGGGCTGGTGCCCAGCGCCAGCGACATCACCTGCTCGAGCTTGCTCTGGCGCACACCGGCGGCCCGCGCCAGCGTCGCCACCTTCTCAGGGCCGACACTTTGCATGACCTGTGCGGTGATGGTGTTCTTGGAGTACATCAAGCCCTGGCGCAGCGTCATCGGCGCATAACTCGGGCCGCCGCCGTCGGTCGGCCGCCAGACCTGGTTGCCGCCCAGCGGAATCTCGACCGCATCGTCCATATACGTGTCGGTTGGCCGCGCACCGTTTTCAAACGCGGCCCCATAGACAAAAGGCTTGAAGGTCGAGCCGGCCTGGCGGCGCGCCTGCTGCACATGGTCGAAGGGGTCGGTCGCAAAATCGCGGCTGCCAACCCAGGCTTTCACATGGCCGTTGGTCGGGTCCTGTGCCATGAAACCGACCTGCAGCCGGGTCTTGTCCTGGCGCAGGGCCTGCATGAAAGCCGCGTCGGCCAGCAGGCGCTTGAAAATCGCCTCGTCGGCCTCGCCCTGCTCTTTGGCGCTTTTGTATTCGGGTGTTTCGCGCACCAGCGCACGCACCAGGTCCTTGCGGCCGGCCCAGGCGCGTGGACCCCATTCATTGTTGGCCACACCCTGCAGCCGCTCGCCCTGGCGCACGACCGCCTCGTTGGCCAGCTTTTGCAGGCGCGAGTCGATGGTGGTGCGCACCACCAGGCCATCGGCATAGATGTTGTAGTCGTTGCGGTCGGCCCAGTCGATCAGCCAGCGGCGCAAATACTGCGTCAGGTGCGGCGCCGCACCCAGCGGCTCGGTCTGGCGCTCGAAGTCCACCTTGAGCGGACGCTTCTTGAGCACCTCGAAGCGTTTGGCGTCGAGCTTGTTGTGCTTGACCATCTGTCCCAGCACGATGTTGCGGCGCTCCTTCGCGCGCTCCGGGTTCTGCACCGGGTTGTAATAACTGGTGCCCTTGAGCATGCCGACCAGGGTCGCGCTTTCGAGCACGTCGAGCTTGTCGGCCGACTTGTCGAAATAGGTGCGCGCCGCCATCTCGATGCCGTAGGCGTTGTACAGGAAAGGCACGGTGTTCAGGTAGGTCTCGAGGATCTCGTCCTTGCTGTAGATCGCCTCGATCTTCAGCGCGGTGATGATCTCCTTGAACTTGCGCGTCAGGCTGCGCGAGCGGCCGACCTCTTCCGGATAGAGGTTGCGCGCCAGTTGCTGGGTGAGGGTCGAGCCGCCCTGCAGGTCGCCGCCAAAGGTGCGCAGCACCGCGCCGCCGATACGCGTGAAGTCGAGTCCGTGGTGCTCGTAGAAGCGGTGGTCCTCGGTCGAGATCAGCGCCGCCACCACATTCGGCGAGATGTCGGCGAGCTTGATGCGGTCCCGGTTGGCGCCCTTGAAGGCCGCCAGTTCCTTGCCGTCGGCCGACATCACGATGGCCGGCTGCTGGGTCCGCGACTTCTGGATGTCGCGGATGCTCGGCGTGAACGGGATCAGCAACAGGAAGTACAGCACCAGCAGGCCCGGCAAGGCCGCCAGGCCCAG
This sequence comes from Polaromonas sp., assembly GCA_013824015.1. Classification (GTDB taxonomy): domain Bacteria; phylum Pseudomonadota; class Gammaproteobacteria; order Burkholderiales; family Burkholderiaceae_C; genus Polaromonas. The sequence continues at coordinate 93,356 of PNNC01000063.1, read as the reverse complement.
CAACACACCACGCCGCGTCGGATGCCGCAGGTGGTGGATCGCCGTCGTAACAAAAGGTTGGATTCGCTCAAGAATTTTGTTCATCGCCGCCAGTGTAGGCGCTGTCGGTGAAGGCGTTCCCGACCTGCGCCGCGCTCCCAGCGGCCGGCTTTTCCGTTCCAGGCGTCGTGGCAGAACCCGCACTCCGGATTCATAAACAAATCAGCTCTCAGCCCATGCCAGTCATGGGCGTGCAGCTATGACTTTCATAGCAAACAAAAAGCGCTGCGAGCGCGGGCGGGCAAGGCATCGTCCGACAGGCCGACGCGCCCGCCCGGTCTGGCGCCACGGCACAGCCCGCGCCAGCATGAAGCCATCCCTTCCAGCCCGACGAAAGCCCCCCAGCGCCATGACCCGACGTGTCCCCGCCCTGCCTGCCGACTACCACCCTTCCCTGCTGCATGGCAGCCTGCAACTGCCCGCCGTCAGCATCCGCGGTTACAGCCTCGAGTTGCGCGAGCGCGGCGGCTTCCTCGGCGACCAGGTCAGCCGCAAGGCCTTCTCGGCCATGCTGGACGACTGGCGCCGCCTGTTCCGCGAGCTCGACGACGGCGAAGACCCTTTCGGCAAAAAACCGACCGCAGAACTCGGCAAGACCCGGCTGGACCGCCTGCGCGGCAGCGACACGCCCGCCGGCGCGGTGATCGCGGCGGCCAGCGAGGACTATGCCTTCCAGCTCGCGCATGTGGTGCGCCGCTTTCTGCGCCACGCATCCTGGCGCGGTGTTGAGCGCATCGTGGTGGGCGGCGGCTTCCAGCAGACCGAGGTCGGCCGCCGCGCGGTGCGGCGCGCCTCGGCGCTGCTGGCGGAACGCGGCATGAAGGTGCGGCTGCGCACGCTGCACGAACACTCGGACGAAGGCGGCCTGATCGGCTGGGTGCACCTGGCGCCGCCGGAGCTGCTGGACAGCTACAACGCCTTGCTGGCGGTGGACATAGGCGGCACCAATGTGCGCTGCGGCATCGTGCGCACACGCCAGCACAAGGCGGCCAACCTGTCACTGGCCGACGTGATCGGCCGCAGCAAGTGGGGCCATGCCGACGACGACGACGCGACCCGGCGCGAACACCTGGTGCAGGGCATTGCCGACATGCTGGAAACCCTGATCCGCAAGGCGAAGAAAAAAAAGCTCAAGCTGGCGCCGTTTGTCGGCGTCGCCTGCCCCGGCGTGATCCGCGAGGATGGCTCGATTGCCAACGGCACGCAGAACCTGCCCGGCAACTGGGAAGGCGCGGGCTTTCACCTGCCGGCACGCCTGTGCGAGAAGCTGCCGCGCATCAGCGGCCACGACACCCAGGTCAGGATGCACAACGACGCGGTGGTGCAGGGCCTGTCGGAGCTGCCCCACATGCGGGACGTCAAGCGCTGGGCGGTGCTGACGGTGGGTACCGGCCTGGGCAATGCCAGTTATGTGAACCACTCGCTGCGCCGCGGCTGAGCGCGCAGCGCCAGCCCGATCAACCCTGCCCGGGCGGGCGCGGTGGCTTGATCACCGGCTGCAGGCCGGCAAACTGCGGGTAATGCCGCAGCACCACCGCGCCATTGAAATCCCAGGCCAGGCATTTGCCGAGGTGGTACGGCGGCGCGGCGTTGGCGGCCTCGGGCTGGCCGGCCTGGCGGCGCAGGCGCTCGCGGTACACCGGCACGGTCTGGTAAGCGGCGGTCGCCATGTTGAACAGCAGTTCGCGCAAATGGGTGCAGCCGCGGATGCCGCCCAGCGCCTTGTCGATCGCCTGGCGCCAGCCCGGGCCCATGGTGACACCGACCATCTGCTGCATCGGATCGACGCCGCCCCGGCATTCGCCAAACGGCGTGTGGTCCATCGCGCTGCTGATCGCGCGGATGGTCATCTGGTCGTCCACCGTCGCGCGTATCGCCATGCCGTGGATCGGCGTGCCCGGCGGCATCTCGCCGCGTTCGGAACGGTCCAGCGCATAGGTCTTGGTGTCGCTCATCTCGGCCTCGATGTCCCACAGGCCGTCCTCGCGCAGGTAACCGCGGTAAACCACGGCGCGGGTGTGCAGCTGGGAACGGGCTTGGGGTGCGGGCAAAGGCATGGGTGTGGGCGTCGGGCTGAAAGCACCATTTTCCCCGCAAGGCGGCCAATCTGCTGCGCCGCCGGCGACCGGCGCCGGATCAATCATCAAATCAGCCTCCAGCCCATGCCAGGCAAGCGCCGCCAGCTATGGATTCGATAGCGCTTCGGAACCCGCGTGCCGCGCGGGTGCTTGAAGCCGGCGAGCCGCTGCGCCAGAATGCGCCGCATGACGACCCCCTCCCTTCTGATCCAGGACACGCCGACATTGCGTATCGGCGAGCTCTCGCGCCTGAGCGGGCGCAGCGTGTACACCATCCGCTGGTACGAGGCGCAGCGACTGATGCCGGGCGCCGCACGGGATGCCGGCGGGCGGCGCCTGTTCTCGCCATCCCATGTGGCGTGGCTGGCGCTGCTGGACCGGCTGCGTGCCTCCGGCATGAGTGTGCGCGACATGCAGGCTTATGCGCGCGGCGTGCGTCAGGGCAAACCGGCGCTGGCCGAATGCCGCGAGATGCTGGCGCAGCACCGCCTCAAGGTGCAGCAACGCAGCGAGGCGCTGCGCGCCGCGGCTGCGCTGATGGACCACAAGATCGCGCTGTACGACAAGTGGCTGGCGCGCGCAGCGGACGGCGGCAACAGGCTGGCTTGAGCGTTCCTTCACGCCCCGGCGGGCGGGTCCAGCGCGGCGTCCACCATCTGCGTGTCCATGTATTCGACCAGCTCGACCAGCTGGCCGCCGGCGAAGCGGCAGACATAACAGTAGCTGTTGTTGTAGGGCTTGCCCTTTTTGGTGATGACCGCGCCGCGGCACTCGACCACCACCATGTCGCCCTCGGCCACAAAACGCGTGGCGCGGTTGGTATAGGTGCCGGCAAACTGCGCAAACAGCGGTCTGAACAGTTGCTCGCGCACCACCTGCTTGCCTTCGTAGCGGCGTGACCACGCAGTCTGGCCGGGCAGGATCCAGCAGAAGTTGTCAGCCATGGCATCGACAAACGGCTTGCCATTGCCCTCGGCGAGTTCGGCAAAAATCGCCTGCATCCGTTGCTTGTTGGGGTTGGGAGAGGAAGTGCTCATGTCGGTGTCCTTGGGGAAAATCTGAAGGGAAAGCGATTGGGCAAGCTCGAGTGCACTCGAGGTCAAGCGTTTTTGCTTCACACTGGGACTTTTCAACACATACGGCATGAACAGACACCCTGCGCCCTCCTCACCCCGCAAGGCCGAACGTGCCGGCCTGGCCCTGGTGTTCCTGTGGTTCCTGCTTGGCGGGCTGGCACATTTCGTCTTCACCGGGGCCGAGATGTCCATCGTGCCGCCCTGGATGCCCTGGCCGCGCGAAGCCGTGTTGATCAGCGGCGTCGCCGAACTGCTGGGCGCTGTCGGCCTGCTCTGGCGGCCGGTCCGGCGGGCCGCGCTGTGGGGACTGTTTGTGTTGACGATCGCCGTGACGCCGGCGCACATCTACATGCTGCAGCAACCGGCGCTGTTTCCCTCCGTGCCCTACTGGGCGTTGCTGCTGCGCTTGCCGATACAGGCCGCGCTGCTGGCACTGATCGCCTGGCTGGCGCTGCGGCCGGCCGCTGGGTCAGGCCGCTGATGCGGTCACGGCTCGGAAACGATGCGCGGCGCGGGCGCCACCACCGGCAGCTCGCGTGGCCCGCCGGCGGGCAAGGGCTCGTCCCACCGCTGCGGCGGCTGCGCCGCAGGCAGTTCGGACGCCGGTGCCGGCGCAGCCGGGTGGATCTGGATGTTCACGTACTTGATCGGCGGCGGTGACAACTGGCCCGAGGGGACGGGCGCGGCGGCCGCACCGGCCAGGGCAGTGGCCGGCGGCGGCTCGACCGGACTGATCTCGACCAGCGGCGCGCCGGGCAGCAGCAGCGGCTCCAGGCCGGGCGGCGGCGCCTGTTTGCTCAGGCCGTCCGGCGCAGCGAACCTGGCCTTGGCATCCAGCACCCTGGCCTTGAGCGCCTGCTGGAAAAACTCACCGACCATCGGCAGCGCACTCTGCGCGCCCTGGCCCCAGCGATCGCCCATGGTCACACGGTTGTCGTTGAAGCCGACCCAGGCGCCCGCCACCAGTTGGGGATGCATCAGGATGAACCAGCCATCGGTGTTGTCCTGGGTGGTGCCGGTCTTGCCCGCTACGTCGGCCCGGATGCCGTAACGGCTGCGGATGCCGGCGCCGGTGCCCTGGTCCACCACGCCGCGCATCACATCGACCAGCATGTTGGCGGCGCTGCTGGACATCGCGGCCTCTGCCACCGCCGGGGAAAATTCTTCCAGCACGCGGCCGTGGCGGTCTTCCACACGGGTGATCACCATCGGTTCGACATACCGGCCTTCATTGGCCAGCGTGCCGTAGCTGGCGACCATTTCCCTGAGCGTGACCGGGCTGGTGCCCAGCGCCAGCGACATCACCTGATCGAGTTTGCTCTGGCGCACACCCATGTTGCGCGCCAGACCTGCCACGCGCTGCGGGCCGACGATCTGCATCACCTGCGCGGTGATGGTGTTTTTGGAATACACCAGGCCTTCGCGCAGCGTCATGGACGCGCCGCTGGGGCCGCCGCCGTCGCTGGGCCGCCAGAACGTGCCGTCGCCCAGCGCGATGTCCACCGGCTGGTCCATGAAACCGTCATAAGGCCGCGAGCCGTTTTCAAACGCGGCGCCGTACACAAACGGCTTGAAGGTCGAGCCCGGCTGGCGCCGCGCCTGCGCCACATGGTCAAACTGGTCGATCGCGAAATCACGGCTGCCGACCCAGGCCAGCACATGACCGTTGGACGGGTTCAGCGCCAGAAAGCCGGCCTGCAACCGGGTCTTGTCCTCGCGCAGCTTCTGCATGAAGGCGGTGTCCGCCACCAGCGACGCCAGCGCCTGCTCATCAGTGTTGCCGGCGGCGAGCGCCGCCTTGTACTCGGCCGAATCCCGCACAAAGCCCAGCATCAGCGCGCGTTTGGCGCCTTTTGCGGTCCAGCCGGACTTCTGCGCCCAGTCGGCGTCCGACAGCGTCTGCAGCTTGTCCGCCTGGCGCGTCACCGCCTCCTGGGCCATGGCCTGCAGGCGTGAATCGAGCGTGGTGCGCAGCACCAGGCCGTCGGCGTAGATGTTGTAGCTGTTGCGGTCGGCCCAGGCGATGGCCCAGCGCCGCAGCTGCTGGGTGAAATGCGGCGCCGCGCCGAGCTCGGGTTCCTGCCGTTCGAAGTCCACCTTGAGCGGCTGCTGTTTCAGCACGGCCAGTTGGTCGGCCGGCAGCTTCTGGTGCCGAACCATGCGGCCCAGCACGGTGTTGCGGCGCTGCAGCGCGCGTTCCGGATTCATCACCGGGTTGTAGTAACTGGTGCCCTTGAGCATGCCGATCAGGGTTGCGCTTTCCAGCACGTCCAGGGTGTCGGCGGTTTTGTCGAAATAGGTGCGCGCCGCCATCTCGATGCCGTAGGCGTTGTACAGAAAGGGCACGGTGTTCAGGTAGGTCTCGAGGATCTCGTCCTTGGAATACACCGCCTCGATCTTGAGCGAGGTGATGGCCTCCTTGATCTTGCGCGTCATGGTGCGCGCGCGGCCAATCTCCTCGGGGTAGAGGTTGCGCGCCAGCTGCTGCGTCAGCGTCGAGCCGCCCTGGACCTTGCCCTGCACCGTGTTCATCGCTGCGCCGACGGTGCGCCGCAGGTCCATGCCGCGGTGCTGGTAGAAGCGCGCGTCCTCGGTGCTCAGCAAGGCGTTCACCACATGCGGCGAGATATCGGCCAGCGGCACCCAGTCGCGGTTGGCGCGGCTGAACACCGTGAGTTCCTGGCCGTCGGCTGACAGCACCACCGACGGCTTGGCCGCCTTGGCCTTGCGCAGGTCGGCGATGCTGGGCGTGAAAGGAATCAGCGCCAGCGCATAAACCAGCAAGGCCACCGGCACGGCCGCCAGGCCCCAGGCCATGCCGCGCAGCGTCGGGTGGCGCAGGCCATGGCCCAGGGCAGCGGCCCAGCGGCGCAGGCGGGAAGGAGCGGGTTCGCTCAGGTCGATATCGGGCTGTGTGCTCATCAGCGGGCAGCGTAGGGCACGCCGCACGCACCGCCTGTAGGACGGCAGGCAGAGACGGCATCGGCAGCGGCAGTCGCGCGGGTGGGGACGCATCAGGCGACCGCCGCGCTCAGCCGGCTGCGGCCATCGCCTACAGGCCGCGTGCTGCGCCCGGGTTAGGCTGGCAGCAGCAACCTTCACCTTCCCAGGAGACTCCCATGACCCAGCCCGGCGTAGAACCCGACCGCATTGATGTGAATGATCCCGCCGCCTGCGCTCTGTGGGCGAAGAAGCTGGACAGCACCGAAGACCAGCTGCGCGACGCGGTGGCCAAAGTCGGGGACAAGGCCGCTGACGTCGAGATGCACCTGAAGGGTTCGCACAGCACCACCAACGCCGACCGCGTGCGCGAGCTCGGCGGATCGTGAGTTCCTTTCTCGGCAGCTCGCTGCACGGCGCGCTCGCGCTGGTCCTTGGCATCATCATCACGTTGCTGGGACTGGTCATCTGGTCCATCAAACGCCACCGCAATCCCAAGCTCAAGATCGAATGTGGCGCCTCCATTGCCACGCTGATGCCCTCGCTGGCCGGCTTGAGCCTGGGCAGCGTCACCCATGGCAATTCGGTCGCCTTGCTGGAAAACGGCCGGTTCTTCGACGTCCTGATCAAGCGCATCGGGGCGGCCGAACAGACCGTGCATTTCGAGACCTTTCTGTGGAAAGAGGGCCAGCTCGGCCAGCGGCTGGCCGCTGCGCTGTCAGAACGCGCGCGCGCCGGCGTCAAGGTGCGTGTGCTGCTCGACGCCACCGGCTCCAAGGGCATCGGCAAGGCCGAGCGCCGGCAGATGGAGGACGCCGGCTGCAAGCTCAGGATGTTCCACGAACGCTCGATCTACAACATCGGCGTGATGAACGAACGCGACCACCGCAAGCTCTGCGTGATCGACGGCAGGGAAGCCTTTGTCGGCGGCCACTGCGTGGTGGACGAGTGGCTGGGAAACGCCGAAGACGGCATCCATTACGCCGACCTCAGCGTGCATCTGCACGGGCCCATTGTGCACAGCGTGCAGGCGGCCTTCAGCGAAAACTGGGGCGGACAGACCGGTGAACTGTTTGTCGGTGACGACGTGTTCCCCGAACTGGCGCCGGCTGGCGAGGTGGCCATCCACGCCGCCTACACCAAGCCCGAAGGCTCGGCTTCGGCCGTCAAGATCCTGCACCACACCGTGATCTGCCTGGCGAAAAAGCGCATCTGGATCCAGAACCCCTACTTCATCCCCGAGCCCGAGGCCATCGACGCCTTCGGCGAAGCCGTCAAGCGCGGCGTCGATGTGCGCGTGATGATGCCGTCCACCAGTGGCTCGGACAACCCGATGGTGCAACACGCCGGTCACCGCAATTTCGAAAAGCTGCTCAAGTGCGGCGTGCGCCTGTTCGAGTACCCGCACACGCTGCTGCACCAGAAGGTGATGACCATCGACGGCGTCTGGAGCGCCATCGGTTCCAGCAACTTCGACGACCGCTCCTTCGACACCAACGACGAGATCACGTTGAGCGTCAAGGACGAGGTCCTGGCCGGCCAGCTCGACGCCGTGTTCGAAAAATACGTGGCCCGTTGCCAGGAGATCGATCTCAAGGACTGGCAGCAGCGCGGCCTGTGGCACAAGGCCAAGGACAACTGGTTTTACATCTTCAACGAGGTGCTCTAGGTCTCTGCAATAATCCCCAAAAAACAGAGGGGGAGCAGGGATGGGACTCAGGACACTTCAAGCATGGTGTGCCGCGGCACTGCTGCTGGCCAGCACCATCGCGGCCGCCCAGCCGGCGCCCGGCGCGGCGCCGACGCCCGAGCAGATACGGGCTGCCATCCAGTCGGAACTGCCGGCGCCGCCGGACGGCTTCAGCTGGCAGCTCTACAAAAACACCGTCTTCCTCAAGCCTGCAGGCTGGCACGCGCAGGAAGCCAAAACGCCACCGGGCTTTCCGATGGCGACCTTCGCGACCAGCCCACAAGCCTTTTCGGAATCCAGCAAGTTCGAGATGGGATTGACCGTCAATGTCATCAGCGGCACCCAGCGCCTGCGCGGGCTGGAAGCCAAGAAAGCGGTGGCACTGATGCTCAAACCGACGCTGGATGTCAGCAAGAAAGAAGATGTGCTGGTACTGAGCCAGCAGCCTGCCGGTGATTTCGAGCGCACCATCTTCCGCTACCGCGACGCGCCGTCGGGCATGACGCCCATCATCGTGCACAAGTTCATCCTCGCCAACAACGTGACCGACAGCGTGCACATCTTCATGTTCGAAAGCCCCGAAGCGAGCTGGGCGGAGAATTGGGCCAAATACGGCGCGCCGGTGCTCAGCCGGCTGCAGGTCATTCCGCTGTTGCCGCCGAACTGAGTCGGCGCCCCAAGGGTAGCGGGATCAAATCGGGCGCCGGCCCATGTCCAGCAAGGGCCAGCAGCTATTGATTTGGTAGCAGCCTGGCAACCGCCTCAGCCCAGCACCTTGTAAAAGTAAGCGGTGTCGCACGGCTCGCCGGTCGGCAGCAGCGCATACCCCGGGATCACGCCCACGCGCTGCCAGCCCTGGCGCGCATACAGGCGTTCGGCCTCGGCGCTGGCGGTGTCCAGCACCAGCAGGGTCTTGCCGGCCTCGCGCGCCGCCTGTTCGGCCGCCTGCATCAGCGCCGCGCCCAGGCCCTGGCGGCGGGCACGGCGATGCACCAGCATCTTGGCGACGTCGGCGCGGTGCGGCTGGTTCTCGGGCTGGGCCAGCATCAGCTGCACCGTGCCGCAGATGCCCTGCCCGTCTTCGGCCACCAGCAGCACACGCTCGCCGCGCGCAGCACCGTAGGCCACCGTGCGCCAGAAGTCCAGCGCTTTGGCCAACGGCAAGGGATGCATGAAACTGACCGACGCGCCGCCATCCACGCAGTCGATCAGCAGCGCAGCCAGCGCCTGCAGCTCGGTGCCACCCACGGTCGTGAGGCGGCGAATGGCAAGGGGGCCGGGTCGGGCTACCTGATGGGTCATGGCGCCATTTTGCCGCCTGTGCACAATCAGGTCATCGTTTTTTCCGGAGAACATGCAGCCCATGCAGACAACACTCCCCGGCGCCGACGCGCTGATCCGCCGCTTCAGCTTCCGCCCGCTGACCAGGGCCGACCTGCCCCTGCTGCACGACTGGGTGGCCCGCCCGCACTGGACCGAATGGTGGGGCGAGGCGCCCAGCCTGGCCGAGGTCGAGGCCGAGTACGGCCCCTGGATCGACGATCCCCGCCAGGTGCAGCCGCACATCGCCCTGCTCGACGGTGAACCCTTCGCCTACATCCAGTCCTATGTGGCCATGGGCTCGGGCGGCGGCTGGTGGGAAGATGAAACCGACCCCGGCGTGCGCGGCATCGACCAGTCGATCGCCGACGCCGCGCAACTCGGCCGTGGTCTCGGCACGGCGATGGTGAAGGCTTTTGTCGCGAAGCTGTTCGCCGATCCGCGCGTCACCCATATCCAGACCGACCCCGACCCGCGCAATGCCCGCGCCATCCGCTGTTATGAAAAAGCCGGCTTTCGCGCCACCGGCGAGGTCCAGACACCGGACGGCACCGCGCTGCTGATGATCTGCCGCCGCCCGGCCCCACCATGACCCCCACACCCGCCGCCGCAAGCACCCACAAGGGCGAAGCCGTGCTGCAGTTCCGCTACCAGGCCGAGTGGGCCTTGTGGCTGGACCAGCACCATGCCGGCAAGACCGCTGTCTGGCTGCGCCACGCCAAAAAAGGCGCGCCGACGGCCACCGTGACCAACCCCGAAGCACTCGAAGTCGCGCTGTGTTTCGGCTGGATCGATGGCCAGCGCAATGCCGACAGCGAGCACTACTACCTGCAGCGCTGGTGCCCACGCGGCCCACGCAGCCTCTGGTCGCAGATCAACCGGGACAAGGCGCTGGGCTACATCCAGAGCGGCCACATGCAGCCGGCCGGCCTCGCCGAAATCGAACGCGCCCGTGCCGACGGCCGCTGGGACGCCGCCTACGCGCCGGCCAGCCAGGCCGCCATCCCGCCCGACCTGCAGGCGGCGCTGGATGCGCAGCCCGGCGCGGCAGAATTTTTCGCGACGGTCAGCGCGCAGAACCGTTACGCCGTGTTGTTCCGCATCCAGACCGCGAAGAAGCCGGAGACGCGCGCCCGGCGCATCGAACAGCTTGCCGGGATGCTGGCACGCAGGGAAACCGTGCACCCGCAGCGACCGCGCACCACCCAGGCGGCCTGACGCTGATCCGCGCCGGATCGAAAAAGCACGCAGGGGGGTGGGTCATCCCGGATGCGGCGGCGACGGGCTTGGAGGTTCAATACGGACAGGAACAGCCCGCTGCCTTCTCGATGATTGATGCGTATGGTCCTGCCCCATCCACCCATCCAAAAGGAAACTTCCCATGCGCAAACTCTCGTACATCGCCGCCGCCGGCATCACCGTGGCCTTGCTCACCGCCTGTGCGACCTCGAGCGGCCCCGGCTCCATGAGCTTTTTTGTCACCAGCGTGGGCAGCGGCAAGGGCGCCGACCTGGGCGGCCTGGCCGGCGCCGACGCGCACTGCCAGCGCCTGGCGACCGCGGCCGGCTCCACCGGCAAAAACTGGCGCGCTTACCTGAGCACACCACCCGTCAATGCGGCAGGCACGACGCCAGCCGTGGCCGCCGTCCATGCGCGCGACCGCATCGGCAGCGGCCCCTGGTTCAACGCCAAGGGCGCGATGATCGCGCGCAGCGTCAGCCACCTGCACGACGGCAACTTCATCAACAAGGACACCGCGCTGGACGAGCGCGGCAACGTGATCAAGGGCCGTGGCGACACGCCCAATGAGCACGACATGCTGACCGGCTCGCGTTCGGACGGCACCGCGTTTGCGCCGCAGACCGACACCACCTGCCGCGCCTGGACCAGCTCGACCGAGGGCTCGGCCATCGTCGGCCACCACGACCTGATCGGCCCCACCACCGACAACTGGGCCAAGTCCTGGAACTTCTCGCACCAGTCGGCCGGCTGCAGCCAGGAAGCGCTGATCCGCACCGGCGGCTCCGGCAGGTTCTACTGCTTCGCGGCGAACTGAGCGGCGGGGCGGCTGCGCCCCGTCATCGCTGCAATTTCCGTCATCCCGGCCTCGAGCCGGGATCCCTTCGCACTGATGCAAGCAATCGGCCTCCAGCCCCTGTCCAGCCTGGGTTTACAGCTATTGTTTTGGGAGCATCTCGAAACAGCGGATGACCCGCCGCGCCGCCCTGCTTTCGTTCTGCTGCGCTTGAGCGGGCCCCACCCGCGATTCACGCCGTGCAGGACGGCGCGGCGTAAAGAAGCTTGATGCAGCGCAAGCCGGCCCCACCATGGGAGTAGCAAGATTTCAGACACCCCTGAAGGAGCCGACCATGACCAACACCGCCCTCGCCCTGACCCGCAAGCTGCCGATGCGCGCCCTGCTGATGTTTCTGATGTGCCTGGCCTTCCAGCTCGCCGCCTGGGTGCTGATCGCCATTGCGCTGCTTCAGTTGGGTTTTGCCGCCTTCAGCGACGAGCCCAATGCTCGCCTGCAGGGCCTGGGCCGCAGCGTGGGCCGCTACCTCGGCCAGATCGCCGCCTTTGTGTCTTTCGCGAGCGAGGCCGCGCCCTTCCCCTTCAGCGACTGGCCGTCCAGCGAGGCCTGATCAGCGTCAGGGCCTGAGCGCCCTCAGGGCGTCACGCGGCCCACCACCTTGAGGCTGCCATCGGCCGCCGGCCGCACCACCACCCCTTCGGCCGAGGCCGGGTTCACCCCGGTCAGCGCGGTGATGTTGACCTGGTGCGTGACCACCACCAGCGTGCCCGGGCCACGCCAGCGCGCCAGGATGGCGCGGGCCTGCGCGGTCTGCGAGTCGCTGATCCCGGCCCCGCGGCTGAAAAACGAATTGAAGGCCGGCTCATCCTTCACCGCCTCAGCGCCAAACGCCAGCCGCGCGGTATCCCGCGTGCGGCACCACTGCGAGCTCAGCACCGCACCGACAGTGATCTTGCGACTGCGGAACTGTTCACCAAGCTTGCGCGCCTCGGCCCGGCCCCGGTCGTCGAGGTTGCGCTGGGTCGCGCACTCATTCAGCTTGAAGTTGTCCGGGTCGCCGATGCCTGGCGCGGTGGCGTGGCGGAACAGCACGATGGCGCCGGCCTGATTCAGCTCAGGCCAGGCGTCGGCGGCGGTGGCAGATGCCGAAGCGGCCAGCAGCGCGACGCCCAGAAATGGTGCAAGGGAAGGGATCAAACGTTTCATGGCCACAGGCTAACAAAGCGGGCTTATCCCAGTGGGCTGTGGGTGCAAGTTGTCGGCTGGCATGGCCCGTCATCCCGCTCCGCGCTCATCATCCCGGGCATGACCCGGGATCCATGCCGCAATGCCCGAGCCGGTTGCCTGCCCATCGCTTCCACGGCAAGATGGTGTCTCCATGTTTTTCCAGTCGCCCTTCCATCTTTGGCTGCTGCTGGCGCTGCCCCTGCTGCCGGTGCTTTACCTCTGGCTGCTGCGGCGCCGGGGCAAGATGGCGGTGCGCTACAGCAACCTTGGCATGGTGCGCGCCGCGTCCGCCGGACGCGCCTGGCGGCAGCATGTGCCACCCGCGTTGCTGCTGCTGGCGCTGGCCGGCCTGCTGCTGGCGGCGGCGCGGCCCATGGCGCGGGTGCCGTTGCCCTGGGCCCGCACCACCATCATCCTGGCGATGGACATTTCGCTCAGCATGCGTGTCAGCGACGTCAAGCCGACCCGGCTGGTCGCCGCGCAGGAAGCGGCCAAGCTGTTCCTGCGCGAGCTGCCGAAAAAAATCGAGGTCGGCCTGGTCACCTTCGCCGGCAGCAGCCAGGTGGCGCAGACCGCGACGCTGGACCGCCCCGCCCTGGTCGCGGCCATCGACGCCTTCCAGATGCAGACCGGCACCGCCGTCGGCAGCGCCATCGTCAGCAGCCTGATCGAGCTGTTCCCCGACCACGGCATCAACCTTGAGGAACTGACCTTCGGCATCAACAAGCCGCGCGGACGCAGCCTGGACAACCAGGACAAACCGCCGCCCAAACAGATCACGCCGGTGGCGCCCGGCTCCTACGACGCCGCCGCCATCATCCTGCTCACCGATGGCCGCCGCACCACCGGCGTGGACACGCTGGAAGCCGCCAGGATGGCCGCCGACCGCGGCGTGCGCATCGACGTCATCGGCCTGGGCAGCGTCAACGACGCCGCAGCGATGCCCGAAGGCATGCCCATCTATCTGCAACTCGACGAACCCACCCTGCGCGAAGTCGCCCGCATGACCGGCGGCGAGTACCACCAGGCAGGCACCGCCGAAGCGCTGCGCAGCGTGTACGAGAACCTGGGCTCAAGGGTGCAGGTGCAGACGCGCGAGACGGAAGTGTCGGCCCTGCTGGCCTTGTTGTCGGCGGGGTTGGCGCTGGTGGCGGGGGTTTGCTCGCTGGTTTGGTTTCGGCGGCTTGTTTGAGTGGCTTCAGAGCAGGGCACCTAGTCTCTGACGATGAAACGTTACTGAACGGGCGGAGAAGGTTGGTTGGGTGCCACCGAGGAAGGTATCGCAGCCGGCACGGCGTTGGCGGAAGGCGAAGCTACAGAAGTAGGCTGAGGAGCTACGACAATCTCAGAAGGCTTGACTACTGCGGCTTCAGGCTCTTTGACATACCTCACCACCGCAAATTTGCTGTTGTGCTTCTGGACTCCCACCGATGCTCCGAAACCTGACGCGGTTGATCCATTACCTTGCACGAAAGCGTTACCGATCCTGCCAACCGTCTCGGATTCAGAATTCATCAAGATTGCAGCGTCTCCTCCATTCTCCTTAACGATGGCCGCGATATCTTTTTCGAGGCTAGCCATCCTTGCCATCCCGATCAAACCGCTCTTGTGCCGCCGATCGGTCACATAACCAAGCAGGATGAACTTTCGAGGAGGCGCTCCGTCGGTCCAGAAATCGACACCTTCAACCGTTTTTTTCGCGCCACCATCGCCTTCGCGCACCGCGTTCTTGCCTTCATAGCCCACAAATTCTTGAGCCGACACGGCCACGGATGCGAAGCCCAGCAACACGCAAACGGCGAGCCTGCGAGTACCTACCTGGAAAAAAGCATTCATTGAATTCCTCTGTCGCATATCAATCTTGACTCAAAACGAATTACGGCGGCATGCGGATGCCCGGCATGGGCCGCACCACAAAGATGTAGCGCGGGCCATAGCGACGCACGGTGTCCTGCAGCCACGCCAGCCGCGCCTCTGGCACCACCCGCGCAAAATAGCGGTGCCGCAGCATCCCTAGCTACCCGTGGTCCTATCCAGTGACTTTGCGAGCATGCTTAAGAATGAGAGGTATTCGACAGCGTTTTCCGGGTGGTCTTGAACGAGCCCGTGCGCTCTTGGGTTACGTAACGCCAGCATTGCCCCCGCGAAGAGGAACATCATTCCCTGCTGCTCGCTCTTTTCGCTATCGGTGATCTGGTCGTTGTACCTAAGAAGCGGAGCTTTCGGACTGAATGCTAATTGCATTAGTTCTGTCCCACCGGGGTCCGTTTTCATGACACGCATTTTCACCAGCATGTCCAATACTTTGCACCCATTTTCGACTGCCTCGGCGTAGTGTCCATCCGCAAAAAGCTTACTACAGGCTCGATCAATGTCCGGATGAAGATTGAGATCGCCGAAGCTCCTTCTAGCTCTCGCTGCAGGGGAGGCACCGTCATCTGCTAGCTTCTCTTGGAAAAGCTCTATGACAGTGCGCAGGTTCGAGATCTCACGTGCCTTGCTTTCAGTGACGCTATGGATAACCTCATGCAACGGCGTGTCATACATCATATTGATGCCAGCACAATCTAATGAGGACGGTGCGAAACGGTGATATTCAATCGTTCCATGGCCAAACACGTCCGAGATTGTGTCCGTCAACTTGTTTTCCAATGCATCCAATCGAGGATCGTAGCGCCCTCGAATTGAAGTAGGGTCAAAGTCCTCAAGTTCTTTAATGCGCCGCTCCAGCTTTGGAATCGCAGCGCGCATATCTTCAGTCGTTAAATTCGCAGGTTGAGGTTGGATTTGTGCGGGCTTTCGTGTCGCCATAGTATTTCTCGCTTGGGTTTGGGCAGCACCAAACCTGGGAAGTGGGAGGTTGCACTCAACTTTCCGTTGTCGATTCGGCAGCATCTCCTTCCGTCGGCTCTGTGAAGTCGAGAAGCGCGAGCTTTCCCTCTAACAGGCGGATTTCAGCGGATCGATCTCGCAACACCTGATAGTCAAGTGCCTGCTTAGCGGGTTCTCCGTCAGCGGTTTCCTCTTGCGCCTCCTCATCATTTGGTACAACGAAGTCAACCTCGCCGCCGCGCTCAATAAAGTTGACAAGGTGTTTAACGGCTTTCGTCAGTGCGGTAACTTTGTCCCCCTCGTCCGCTTTCAGCTTAAGTTGCTTTTTTAATCCATCAGCAATGCGATCAATGCCCGACGATTTCTCGGTTTCGATTTCCTTTTCGAGATCGGATGCCAGCTTCTTGTTCTGAAGCTTCATGGCTTTAATTTCCTCAACTGTCTTTCTTAACGCAAGAATCTTCTCGGCCACCTTCAATGCTTCCAGGATGATGTGGCTTGTCGTTGCAGCGATCGCGTAGGCGACACCTAATTCAATGATGATGGAACCTCTAGCCGCACCAACAACCTTGATGTCTTCCGGTGCCGTTCCGTGGGCCATCGCAATCCCTCGACCAATGTCAAACCAAGTACTGCCCCATGATTTGAAGTCACTTAAGTCAGACATCGAGGCACCATGCATGAAGGCCACTCGCATCAGGACCTCACCTTGCTGTTCCTCGACTTGCGCCGGAACACAATCTGCGAGACCTGCGGCTAGTTGTTGAGACTTGGCAATCCCGGCGGTAACTCTCTTGTTGATACGAGCAAGCCCTGCTGCTGAGGTAGCAATGTCAATAACGTTTCGGTAAAGCAAATCTTCGACCGCGCTTGCACCCGTTGCTCCTACTGCAGCCTTGATTCCAAGGCAGTCCAAGAACGTAAGCTGGTCTTTGGTTAGCGCTTCCAGGTTTACCGAGCGCAAAGTATCGAGGAGGGTTGTTCGCTGGCTCTCGAACGAGCGGCTTTGCTGCCCCTGCTGGGCGTTCTGCTGAAGGATGGCCTGTAACGACTGGTACTTCCCTGTTATGTCTTGCCCCGCTATCTCGATTCGAATCCATTCGGTTAGCTGAAAAAGTTCTGACACATTCATTGACATATTCCCTGCGTTGACCCCAGTCCAAGTAACACAGGGGCTGTACATATAAAGCACACATACTACGAGCTTTTGTTACAAATTGATCTCCTCTAATTGGATGAGACTGCAGGCGATGGCAGGGGACCACCAATCGGTTCTACGAGACTGTGGCGTCAACGGAAAGCGGATCATGGGGACAAAAGCTGAGTACTGGTTGCCAAGGCCATACCGTAATCGTCGGACCCCTCCCACACAAGCTCAGGCATAACAGCGGTATCACCATGCCGATACGGCGCGCATTGTGAAGGCACAGGTTCACTCAGGCCCTGCATTCCCTTACGACAACACAGGACCACCCATGACCGACCCACGCAACATTGCCCACGACAAAAAAGTCCAGCAGGAAAAGAAACACCGTGGCGAAGAGATCGCGCCCGGTGCGGAACATGCCGTTCAGCCCGGCAAGAAGCCGCATCTGGCAACCACCGACGACAAGCCAGAGGCCGACGACGAGACGGTTGCAAAGGACGATCAGACAGCCGGCTGAGCCCTGCCCGGCCGCCAAACAAAAAAAGCCTGCTGCACATGTGCAGCAGGCTTTTTTTGTGCGCCCCCTGAACTAGGCCGCCAGCGAACCGCCCGCCTTCCATCGCGCGATGCGCGTCATGTGGTACTGCAGGTAAAAGCAGCTGAAGAAAAACACCATGGCCGCCGACAACTTGAGCTGCATCGGCTCGACCTGGTTGTAATGCGCCAGCATGCTCCTCCGGATGGAGTACGCGCCGAAGTAGAAGACGATGTAGGAACCGATCATCAGCAGCAGGCCCAGGGCCTTGAGTCCTGCAGAGGATGCCTCGACCAGTACCTGACTGACCACAAACATCACCAGGTAGGCGATGAACTGGGTGGTGGCGTTGGATGCGGGATCAATCTTTTTCGCCCAGCTCGATTGGATGAAGATCCAGACCAGCATGAAGATTCCGAAGGTGAGAATCGTGAACAGCAGCACCAGCGCCCAGTGAAGCTTGGGCGGTGCGGGGAAACTTGCCCCGGCTGCCGGATGGCGCTGCGCGACGGTGTTCGAGAAAGGCTCGGTCTGGAAATCACTCATAAAGCTCCCTGGTTGTTGTTGATCGATGATAGACGTCCTATCCGCGGCAGTCATCCTCCAAACAGAGGGCTTACCGCCCATCCCGCACCAGCCGGATATCGACTTCCCGCTCCACATACGCCCACTCGGGCGTGGCGCGCAGTTCGGCCAGCATGTGGTTGAAGCTGGCTTCATGCTCCGGCGCAAACTCGAACCAGGTCAAGAAGTCAAAAGGCTCACTGGCCGAGAGGTCGCGGCAGTGGTGCAGCCGGCGGGCGACGGCGGGCAGGTAGTTCAGGCCAATGCGGGTGTGGTGCGACTGCTCTTCAAAAATCGCGCGCCGTTCGTCCTGCGTCAGCGCCCACCAGGCCGGGCTTTTGCGGATCGGGATCAGCGCGGCGCAGGTGGCTTCGGACCGGCCCAGGCCCTGCTGTCTGGCCAGCAGATGGTCCTTCTCGCTGCGAACCACATAACGCTCGTTGCTGGTGATGCCACGGAGCACCCAGCCGGATGGAGGCGCGGTTCCAGCCACCAGATCGGGCACCACCCACAGCCTTGGTGTCTGCGCGATAGGCTCACCGGCTACCGCACGCACGCTGGTGATACGCCACGGGCCGCTGTCGCCGCCCACAAATGAAAACAGCCGTGAAGTCATGCGTGCCCGCCTTTCGACGGAGGTGGCATGCAACTACAGTGCCAATTTCAGGCGCTGGATGCCTTGTTCAATCTTCGCCACATCCGCTGTCGCAAAACTGAGCCGGAAGGTGCTCACATCCGGCGCACCCGCAAAGAAGGGCGCACCGGGCACAAAGGCCACGCCCTGTTCGATCGCCCGCTTCGCGAACTCGCCGGCGTCCTTGGTTTTGCCGCCCGCGCCGGTGAGGCGGGCCCAGAAGAACAGGCCGCCTTGCGGTTGCGTGAATTCAATCGCGTCGCCAAGTTCGCGCTTGAGCGCCGCGCCCATCGCGAGCGCGCGTTCGCCGTAGGCCTTGCGCACTTTCGCCAGCGTGGCGGGCATGCGGCCGGCTTTCAGGTACTGCGCGGCGGTGGCCTGGGCGAAGGTGCTGGTGTGCGCGTCGCTGAACTGTTTGCACATGGTGGCGCGGGCTAGCAGCTCGGCCGGGGCGATCATCCAGCCGACGCGCAGGCCGGGGCTCAGCACCTTGCTCATGGAGCCGCAGTGCGCAATCAGTTCGCGGCTGCCGGGCACGTCCTGGCTCAGGCTCAGGATCGACGGCGGCGGCGCTTCGTTGAAGTAGAGGTCGCCGTACGGGTCGTCCTCGACCACCAGGGTGTTGTACTTGACGGCCAGGGCCAGCACTTTTTTGCGGCGCTCCAGGCTCAACATGGCGCCGCTGGGGTTGCCGAAGGTCGGGATCAAATAGACGAACTTGGGCTTGTGTTCGGCGATCAGCTTTTCGAGTGCGTCAGTGTCCACGCCATTCGCGTCGATGGGCGCGCTGACCAGGTCGGCGCCGTAAAGCCGGAAACACTGGATGGTGGCCAGGAAGGTCGGGCCTTCGACGATCACCTTGTCGCCGGGGTCGATCATGGTTTTGCCGAGCAGGTCCAGCGCCTGCTGGCTGCCGGTGGTGACGATCAGGCCGTCGGGCGCCACCGTCACGCCCTTGCTGCCCATGAAGGCGGCGAGCTGTTCCCGCAGCGGGTTGTAGCCTTCGGTCGCGCCGTACTGCAGCGCGCCGCCGGCTTCTTCGGTCAGGGCCTTGTTGGCGGCCTCCTTGATCCCTTCGACGTCGAACATGGCGCTGTCCGGAAAGCCGCCGGCAAAACTGATGATGCCGGGTTTGCCCAGCAGCTTGAACAGTTCACGGATGGCGGAGGTTTCGACGTTGTTGAGGCGGTCGGCAAAAGGCAAGGGCATGGCGGTCTCTCTTTCTGCCCAGCATTGTCGCCAATTTGCGCGCGACTTTCCGGCGCCGTGCCCGGTCGCGGCAGAATACCGGCATGACCATCGCTGCCGGGCGGCTGTTTTCCTGCAAGACGCAGGCTGCAAAACGAGGACGCCGCGGCCGCGTGATGGCTGTGTATTCTTCCTCACCCACGCAAATCCTCAAGGAGCAGTGAATGAATATCGTGAACGTGCATCAGCGCCGGCTGGAGGCCACCCCCGCACAGGTGGCCGAGCTGATGGCCTCGCTGGGCTCGCCCGACGACAAACTGTGGCCTGCCGGCTGGCCGCGCATCCAGTTCGACCGGCCGCTGGCACCCGGCGCGGTGGGCGGGCACGGGCCGATCGGCTATGTGGTCACGGCCTACACACCGGGCGAAGCCATCCGCTTCCGCTTCACCAAACCCAAGGGCTTCAACGGCTGGCACAGCTTCAGCGTGCTGGACGCCACCGACGACTACTGCTTTCTGGAGCACCGCATCGAGATGCAGACCGAAGGCCGCGCCACGCTGATGTGGGAACTGGCGATCCGGCACCTGCACAACGCGCTGGTGGAAGACGCGCTGTCACAGGCGCAGCGCGCCGTGGGCAACAAGCCGCTGGTCGTGCCCTGGCCGGCCAGGGTGCGCCTGCTGCGCTGGCTGCTGTCGGTGGGCCAGTCCACACCGCGCACCGCGCCGGGCAATGCCCATGCCCGCTGACAGCCTGTCGGTTGGCCCCTTGATTTCAAAGCGTCCATGAAAACAGAGTCGATTGCCCCCTTCTTCGCCACCCTGAAAGCCGCCAACCCGATGCCGGTGACCGAGCTCGAATACTCCAGCGTGTTCGAGCTGCTGGCCGCGGTGCTGCTGAGCGCGCAGGCCACCGACGTCAGCGTGAACAAGGCCACACGCAAGCTGTTTGCGGTGGCCAACACACCGCAGAAAATCCTGGATCTCGGCGTCGAGGGGCTGGAGGGCTACATCAAGACCATCGGCCTGTACCGCAGCAAGGCGAAACACCTGATGGAAACCTGCCGCATGCTGGTGGAGCAGCACCAGGGCCGGGTGCCGCGCAGCCGCGAGGCGCTGGAAGCGCTGCCCGGCGTGGGCCGCAAGACTGCCAACGTGGTGCTGAACTCGGCGTTCGGCGAAGCGACGATGGCGGTGGACACGCATATCTTCCGGCTCGGCAACCGTACCGGGCTGGCGCCGGGCAAGACACCGCTGGAGGTCGAGCTGAAGCTGCTCAAGCGCATCCCGCCCGAGTATCTCGTGGACGCACACCACTGGCTGATCCTGCACGGGCGTTATGTGTGTGTGGCGCGCAAGCCGATGTGCTGGCAATGCGCGGTGGCGCCGTACTGCGACTTCGAGCCCAAGACGCCGCTGCCGGCCTGAGCTTCTGCCTGTCATGGCGGGCCTGACCCGCCATCCATGACCTCATCCTCGCGATCCTGGTTCACGGTACATGGATCCCGGATCGAGTCCGGGATGACAAACTCAGGGGGTGGTATGACAAGCAGAGATGACTCAGCGCCCGCTCCGCTCCTGTTTTGATAGCTGCCAGCCCTTGTTTGACATGGGCTGGCGGCATATTTCCTGCAAAACTCAGTCAGCGTAAATGCCGGCTTTTTTGATGACCGGGCCCCATTTGTTGATCTCGGCTTCCAGGTGTGTCTTCAGACCGGCGGCGGAGATCTTGTCCATCGGCGGAATGTCGGAGCTCAAATCAGCCAGGCGCTGCTTGACAGTCGGGTCCTGCATGGCGGCTTTCAGCGCGGCGTTGAGCTTTTCAAGCACGGGAGCGGGTGTGCCCTTGGGTGCGTACATGCCGTGCCAGACCTTGACTTCGAAACCCTTGAGGCCCTGCTCGTTGAGCGTGGGCACATTGGGCAGCGCCGCCAGGCGCGTCAGCGAGGTCACGCCGTAAACCTTGACGCGGTTTTCCTTGATCAGCGGCACGGTCTGCGTGGTCTGGTCGCACAGCAGATCAACCTGCCCGCCGAGCAGGTCGTTCATGGCTGGACCGGTGCCCTTGTAGGGAATGGTGTTGAGCTCGACGCCCATCTGGCTCATGAACAACAGGCCGCACAGGTGCGAAACCGCGCCCAGGCCGGCATTGGCCAGCGAGACCTTGCCGGCGTTGGCCTTCACATAGGTCTGCAGCTCGGCGAAGTTGGCGGCCGGAAAATCCTTGCGCGCCAGCAGCGTCATCGGCACATCGACGACCTGGCCGATGTATTCGAAGTCCTTGAGCGGGTCGAAGGACAGCTTTTTGTACAGCGCGGGCGCGGTCGCCATGCCCATGTGGTGGATGAAGATGGTGTAGCCGTTGGCGGTGGCACGCGCGACGCGCGCACCGGCGATGGTGCCGCCGGCGCCGACGGTGTTTTCCACCAGCACGGTCTGGCCCAGCGCCTTGCCCATGGGGATGGCAATCATGCGGGCGACCACGTCGGTCGGGCCGCCGGCCGCAAAAGGCACAACCAGCGCGACCGGCTTGTCCGGAAAGGCCTGGCTGTGCGCCTGCGTCGCCGCGCCCAGGGTCAAGGCTGCGCCGCAGGCCAGCAGCAGCGTGTTGAGTTTGTACTTGAGTTTCATGCTTGTCTCCTTGTGGTTAAAAAATGCGGCGCTGTTCGCCGCGATGCCTTCGAAAAAAATGAATCTCATGTGTCGGCCTGGCCGGCCAGCGTGCGTTCGGCCAGCCGCAGCACCGGTGTGTCGACCATGCGGCCGTCGAGCGTGAAGACGGCGCCGCCGGACTGGCGGCTGCCTTCGATCACGCGGCGCGCCCAGTCCAGTTCTGTCGCCGTCGGCGCCAGCGCGGCCCGCACGACGGCGACCTGCGCCGGGTGGATGCACAGTTTGGCGCCAAAGCCGCTGCGCCGGCTGCGCGCGGCATCCTGCTGCAGTTGCGCGCTGTCGCCGGTGGCGGGGGTCACGCCATCGACCGGCGCGGCCAGTCCGGCGCGGCGCGAGGCCAGCACAAGCGCCAGCCGCACCGGCTGCAACTCGGCCTCGTCGGGCCCGCAAGCCATGCCGAGGTCGGCCTGGAAATCCAGGTTGCCGAACACCAGGCGCGTGACGCCCGTGCAGGCGGCCAGCACATCGAGGGCCGCCAGGCCGGCGGCGGATTCGATCATCGGCAACAGCGCGCAGCCGGGGCCGACGAGGGCGCTGAGGTGCACAACATCGGCCACCGCCTCGGCCTTGGGCAGCACCACCCCCCCCAGATCCAGCCTGGACAACAGGTCCACCAGCGCCAGGTCATCGGCATGCCAGGGCGTGCCGGCAGCGTTGATGCGCACCAGCACACGCGCGCGCTCCCCGGCATGCAGGGTGTCGAAGCCGTCGGCCAGTTGCTGGCGCGCGGCCACCCTGGCGTCGGGTGCAACCGCGTCTTCGAGGTCGATGATGACGGCGTCGGCGCCCGAGGCCAGCGCCTTGGCATACCGTTCGGGCCGGTTCGCCGGCACAAACAGCAGGGAGCGCGCCGACGCGATGGCTCTCATGCGGCGCCTGCCAGCAGCGGCCCGACGCTGGGGTTTTGCGCAATGGCCCAGAGCGCATCGATCGCACGGGCCATGGCGGCCTCGCTGGCGCCGCCGCTGAAAGCGGCCAGGCGCTGGGCCTTGGCGGTGATCTCGTCGCGGCTCAAGGTGTTGCCCGGGTCGCCCTTGGGTTCATCCACCCTGCCCTGCAGCACGCGGCCGTCGGTGGTGGTGACGGTGACCTTGCCGATCCAGCGGCGCGGGTAGGCAGCATCAACTTCGGCATCGAGTTCCATCACCACCTTGTCGCGCAGCGCGACGGTCAGGTCTTCCTGGAAGTGTTGGTCAAACTCGACCAGGCCGGCGTGGCCGAAGCGCGCAACCAGGCCCAGCACCGTGCCCATGGAGAACTTGCTCTGGTGCACGGTGGCCGGGTTGACCACCGGGCCCAGCACGTCGATCGCGCCCTGGTGCACATGGGTAACGACGCGCGCCAGGTCAGCGGGCTGGAGCTTGTGCGCCTGCATCACCTGCAGCAGCGCGTCGGCCGCCGGATGGGTGTGGCGACACGAGGCGTGGTACTTGAAGGAGGTTTCGGCGGTGGCCCAGCGTGTGCCCAGGCCATCGGTCAGTCTGGCCGGGTCGGCGTCGCTGGACATGCCGGCCGCCAAACCTTGCGGGCCTTCGAGGATTTGCGCGGCGCCGGTGAAGCCGTCCCGCGCCAGGCAGGCCGACATCAGGCCGGCGGCCGCCGCGTGCGCGGTATGCAACTGCTTGGAGTCGGCGGCGGTGCGCAAAAACTCCCACAGACCGGCCGACTGCGTGCCGGCCGAACCGAAGGCATGCTGCATCTGTGCCGCGTTCAGGCCCAGCAGGCTGCCGGCAGCCGCTGCGGCGGCCAGCGTGCCGGCCGTGCCGGTGGTGTGGAAGACCTTGTAGTGGGAACGGCCCAGAAACTCGCCGACACGGATGCCGACTTCGTAACCGGCGACCGCGGCGGTCAGCAGTTGTTTGCCGCTGCTGCCCAGGGTTTGTGCCATCGCCAGCGCCGCGGGAAACACCACGGTGGCCGGGTGGAACACCGAGCCGTTGTGCACATCGTCCTGCTCGGCCACATGCGAGGCGGCCGCATTGGCCATGGCCGCGAAGTAGGCGCTGCTGCGGCTGCGATGGATCAGCACCTCGGCCGCGCCATGTGTCGGGCCCATGCTGGCGGCGAAGCTGGTGATGGTTTCGACCGGGCGCGAACCCTTGCCGGCAATCGTAGAGCCGAACCAGTCGACCAGCAGGTCTTCAGTCTTGGCGATCACCGATGCGGGGATATCTTCAAACTTCAGGCCAGCGGCGAAGGCGGCGAGCTGGGCGGTGGGGCTGGTGGTGGCCTGGTTCATTGCTGTTCCTCAAATTTCAAAATCAAACGTGCTGTCTGTCTGTGCTTCCAAGTTGTCATCCCGGACTCGATCCGGGATCCATGTCACATGATCTGCCGACGCGGCCAGGCGAGGCATGGATTGCGGGTCGGGCCCGCACTGCCAGCCAGGAGGAAAGTCATGCATCAAACAAGCCTCCAGCCCATGTCGGATATGGGGATATAGCTATCAATTAAATAGCGCCTGCCTGCTGCAGCGCGGCGATGCCGGCCTCGTCCTGGCCGAGCTCGCGCAGGATGGCCTGGGTGTGCTGGCCGACCGCGGGGATGGCGTCCATCCGGTAGTCGAAGCTGCTGATGCGGCCGGGCGGCAACAGCGCGGGAATGTTGCCGACCGGCGTGGCCACATCGCGCCAGCGATCACGCGCCTTCAGTTGCGGATGCGCCCACAGGCCGGCCATGTCGTTCATGCGGGCGTTGGCGATCTGCGCCTCGTCGAGCTTGCTGCTGACCTGTTCGGTGGTTTTGCTGCTGAACGCCGCCAGGATGATCGCCTTGAGTTCTTCGCGGTGTTCATTGCGGCGGAAGTTGCTGTCGAAGCGCGGATCTTTCGCGAGCGCCGGCTGCGCCAGCACCACCTCGCAGAACACCAGCCACTCGCGCTCGTTCTGCAGGCCCAGCATCACGGTGCCGCCGTCGCCGGCGGCAAACGGACCGTAGGGGTAAATCGTCGCGTGGGAGGCGGCGCTGCGCGGCGGCGGCGTGGCATCACCGTAGGCGTAATACATGGGGTAACCCATCCACTCGGCCAGCGACTCGAGCATGGACACATCGATGTGCGAGCCCTTGCCGGTCTTGCCGCGCTGCAGCAGCGCCGCCAGCACGCTGGAGTAGGCATACATGCCGGCGGCGATGTCGGCAATCGAGTTGCCGGCCTTGCTCGGGTCTTCGGGCGTGCCGGTGACCGACAGGAAACCAGCTTCACTCTGGATCAGCAGGTCATAGGCTTTTTTGTCGCGGTAGGGGCCGTCATCGCCGTAACCCGAGATGTCGCAGACGATCAGTTTGGGCAGGGTCTTGCTCAATTCGTCAAAACCCAGGCCCATGCGCGCCGCCGCGCCGGGCGCGAGGTTTTGCACCAGCACGTCGGCGGTTTCCAGCAACTGCCTGAGCACGGCCAGGGCGGCCGGCTGCTTCAGGTCCAGCGTCAGGCTTTCTTTCGAGCGGTTGACCCAGACGAAATGCGAAGCCATGCCATCGACCCGCTGGTCATAGGCCCGCGCAAAGTCACCCGCGCCGGGCCGCTCGACCTTGATCACGCGTGCGCCCAGGTCGGCGAGCTGGCGGGTGCAGAAGGGGGCGGCGATGGCGTGTTCGAGGGAGATGACGGTGATGCCGTCAAGGGGTCGGGTTTGGTGTTTCATTGATCGTCCGTTCGGGCATGGAACGCCCAAGCCGCGGTATGGAAATACCGGCGGTGATCTGCCAACAAGCCGGGGTTTGCCCGGCCAACAGCCTTGAGCAAACTACGGCAGCATGAGAAAAAAAAGAGATTCATTGTTTCAGCCAGAGCCGGTCGGTCCGCTCAGAACGACCTCGGCAACCCGAGCAAATGTTCCGCCACATACGAGTAAATGAGGTTGGTGGAAATCGGCGCCACCTGGTAAAGCCGGGTTTCGCGGAACTTGCGCTCCACGTCGTATTCGCAGGCAAAGCCGAAGCCGCCGTGGGTTTGCAGGCACATGTTGGCTGCTTCCCAGGACGCCTTGGCGGCCAGGTACTTGGCCATGTTGGCTTCGGCGCCGCAGGGCTTGCCGGCATCGAACAGTTGACAGGCCTTGAAGCGCATCAGGTTGGCGGCTTCGGTTTCGATATACGCATCGGCCATCGGGAACTGCACGCCCTGGTTCTGACCGATGGGGCGGTTGAAGACCACGCGATCACTCGCGTAGCGCCGCGCCTTGTCGACGAACCAGTAAGCGTCGCCTATACATTCGGCCGCAATCAGCGTGCGTTCGGCGTTCAGGCCGTCAAGGATGTATTTGAAGCCCTTGCCTTCCTCGCCGATCAGGTTCTCTTCGGGAATTTCGAGGTTGTCGAAAAACACTTCATTGGTCTCGTGATTGACCATGTTGGCAATCGGCTGCACCGCCATGCCTTGGCCAATCGCGTCTTTCAGGTTGACAATGAAGATGGACATGCCTTCGGACTTCTTCCTGACCTCGGCCAGCGGCGTGGTGCGGGCCAGCAGAATCATCAGATCGGAGTGCTGGATGCGCGAGATCCAGACCTTCTGGCCGTTGACGACGTATTTGCCGCCCTTTTTGACTGCCGTGGTCTTGAGCTGGGTGGTATCGGTGCCGGTGGTCGGCTCGGTCACAGCCATGGACTGCAGGCGCAGCTCGCCGGTGGCGATCCTGGGCAGGTACATTTTTTTCTGCGCATCCGAGCCGTGGCGCAGCAAGGTGCCCATGTTGTACATCTGGCCGTGGCAGGCGCCGGCATTGCCGCCGGCGAAATTGATCTCTTCCATGATGACCGAGGCTTCGGCCAGGCCCAGGCCGGAGCCGCCGTACTCCGCGGGGATCAGCGCCGCCAGCCAGCCGGCTTCGGTCAGCGCATTGACGAAAGTCTCGGGGTAACCGCGCTCATGGTCGACTTTTTGCCAGTAGGCGGAATCGAAGGAGGCCAGCATGCCGCGCAGGGCCTCGCGCATGTCCTGGTAGGCGTCGGGGGTCGGGATTTGTGTTTTCATGAGTTTTTTCTTTGAATGACTTTTGAAATCCGTGTCATCCCGGACTCGATCCGGGATCCATGCTTGACTGACCACCTTCGCCGGTGCGCCTGCATGGATGGCGGGTCAAGCCCGCAATGACAAGCTTGGGAGGTCGGGTACTCGTCAGGCCAGCGTGGCCGTCGCCTGCATGGTGAGCCAGCCTTCGTGGTCTTCGGTCCAGAGGGCGACGGTTTTGCCATCGGCGGAGGGCAGACCATGCAATTTGAACGGCCAGAGATCAAACACCGGGCGCACCGCGCGGAACTCGAACTTCAGCAGGCGCGCGCCAGGCAGGTTGCGGCGCAGCAGGTCAGCCAGCAGCGTCGCGATCAGCGGGCCGTGCACGATCAGCCCAGGGTACCCCTCGACCTCCGTGACGTACTTGCGGTCGTAATGAATGCGGTGGCCGTTGAAGGTCAGCGCCGAATAACGGAACAGCAGCACGTCGTCGGGCACGATTTCGCGGCTCCAGGCGGCTTGTTGGGGAGCCGCTTGCGGCGCGGGCACCGGGTCGCCGGCTTGTGGATTGGCGCGGTAAACAATGTCGTGTTCTTCGCTGAGCGCCAGGCCCTGGGCGTTGCGCACTTCGTGTTTGACCAGCACAAACACCAGGTCGCCGCTTCGGCCCGACTTGTGCGTCACTGATTCGATGCGCGACGTGCGTGTGACCGCGTCGCCGACCTGCAGCAGCTGCTGGTGCCACTGAAGCCGGCCGCCGGCCCACATGCGGCGCGGCAGCGGCACCGGCGGCAAAAAACCGCCGCGTTGCGGATGGCCGTCGGGGCCCAGGCCCGACTGGCGTGCCATCGGCAGGAAGTACAGCCAGTGCCAGAGTTCGGGCAGCGGCGTGCCGGGCGCCGGGTCGGCATCGTCGCGGTCCAGCGTGGCCGACAGGGCACGCACTGGCGCTGCAGTGATGCTGTCGCTGAGGGTTTCGGTCTTGCCGACCCAGCCCTGCAGCCTGGCCAGCATCGCAGCGTCCACGGTTCGAATGTCTGAAGTCATGGCCGCCATCGTCGGCGCAGCCGCGGGAAAACGCAATCTGCCATTTCAGCACCCAGACTTCTGATATTCCGAACACTCAAAACCGCTGCTGGTGCGCCGGCATCAGGGTTTCTCCTCTGAAGCGTCGCGGAATCAGGCTTAGGCCAGCCCGAACACTCACGGCCCATGGGTTAGCATGGGGCATGCATTTCGACCTGACCGACCTGCGCCTGTTCGTGGCCACCGCTGATGAGGGCAACATGACCCGGGCCGCCGCGCGCCAACACCTGTCGCTGGCCGCGGCGAGCGCGCGCATCAAGGCGCTCGAAACCCAGTCCGGCCTGAGCCTGCTGTACCGCGAGGCGCGCGGCGTGCGGTTGACGCCGCCCGGTGAGGCCTTTCTGTACCACGCGCGCGGCGTGTTGCGCCAGGCCGAGCAGATGCGCAGCGACCTGCAGGAATACGGCGGGGGCCTGCGCGGCCACCTGCGGGTGTTTGCCAACACCACGGCGGTGACCGACTTCCTGCCCGAGATCCTGCCCGGCTTCCTGACCGGCAACCCGAAGATCAACATCGACCTGCAGGAAAAACCGAATCCGGAAATTGCGCGTGGCGTGCTCGACGGCCGCGCGGACATTGGCATCGTGGCCGGCAAGGTGGACACCCTGGGCCTGGAGGCCATCCATTTCAGCACCGACCGGCTGGTGCTGGCCACCGCGAAAAACCACCGCTTCGCGCGCCGCAAGAAGATTGCCTTTGCCGAAACCCTGGACGACGACCAGGTCGGCATGCAGTCGGGCAGCACGCTGCAGACCTTTCTGGCGCAGGTGACCGACGGCCTGGGCAAGCCGCTGAAGCTGCGCATCCAGCTGTCGAGCTTCGACGCGATGTGCCGCATGATAGGCGCGGGTGTCGGGGTCGGCATCGTGCCGGAGTCGGCGGCGCGGCGCAACCAGAGCGCCATGGGCATCTCGCTGATCGAGCTGACCGACGCCTGGAGCGTGCGCGAGCGTTACATCCTGGTGCGCAAGCGCGAGGCCCTGCCCCGTTATGCCGAATCGCTGATCACCACGCTGTGCGCGCACTACCGCTGAGCGGCAGCGCCAGGGCAGGCCCTAGTTGCGCAGCTTGCCGTCGCGCGTGACCATGCCCAGCTCGACATACTTGCTGCCGTGGTGCTGGCCGGAAGAATAGGACACGGTGAAACCACCGGTGTCGTAGCTGCCCATCGAGGCCATCGCCAGCAGCAACGCCTTGGCGTCGCCAGGCTTCTTGCTGCGGCGCATCGCTTCGGTCAGCACCTTGGCGCCTATGCAGGATTCGAGGTGGGTGCTGTTCATGGCCTGCTTGACGCCGGCGTCCTTGAGCGCCTTGCTGCATTCCTTGACCACCGGCAGCGACGAGGCGGTATTGGGCACCACCTGCGAAATCGAGACACCGGCACCGGCCTCGGACGCCGCCTCGATGTATTGCTGGGCGCCGACGAAAGACAGGCTGGACGTCGGGATGAATTTGCCCTGCGCCACGATCTGCTTGCTGATTTCGGCGGCGGGCCCGGACAACACGGTGTTGATGATCACGTCGGGCTTGAGGCTCAGCAACTGCGCCACCTGTGCCTCGCCGACCTTGGCATTACGCTGCAGCGCGAAGGCTGCGGGCTTCTTGCCCTGCTTGGCGAGGTAGTCGGTGACCACCGCCAGGTTCTGCTTGCCGACCTCGTCGTCGTAATGCACCACCACCACCTGCTTGATGCCCAGGCCGGTCCAGAACGACAGCATTTTCTCAAGTTCGTCGCCGTAAGACGCGCGCAGCGTGAACACCACCGGGCTCGGCTTGCGCACCGGGTTGGCGCCGGAGAACGGCGCGAAGAACAACACGCCGGCCTTTTCGGCCTGCGGCATCGCATCCAGGCTCAGTGTGGCCGACGCAAAGCCGAACAGCGCGACCGCGTCGTTTTCGCTCAACAGTTTTCCGGTGTTGGCGCCGGCGAGCTTGCGGTCATTCTTGTCGTCCAGCGACACCAGCTCGACCGGCAGACCGGCAATGCCGCCTTTGGCATTGACCGACTTGAAATAAGCCTGCGCACCCTCCTGGATGTCGCGGCCGAAGGCGGCGTTGCCACCGCTCAGGGGCGCCGACTGGCCGACCACCCAGGCCTTCTGCGCATGGGCGGTGCCGGCCAGCAGCAGCAGCGACAGGCCGAGGGTGGACAACACGGGAGAGCGGGATGTTCGGGAAGCAGACATGCAGGGATCCATCAAAAAGAACCGGCGAAGGCCGGCCACAGGCGCCAATCTTATGGCTGAAGCGGGCCATCCTTCAGCAGCGCGAAGCCGCTTTGTGACGTATGTCGCGCCAGCTGCGACAAGTGGCGCTGCAGCGTCGGTCGAGTGCAACACAGGGTAAACACCATGGGCCGGTGCTTGTCAAACGCCCTTCCAGGCAGGGCTTCTCTTTTCAACAAAGGCGGCGACCCCCTCGTGAAAATCGGCGCTGCCGTAACAAAGCCGGATCAGGTCGTCGTCGGGCGGCAGGTTCTGCGCGACAAGCCGGCGCAGACCTTCCTTGCTGACACGTTGTGTCACCGGGGCCAGCGCAGCGAGCCGCTCACACAAGGCCTGCAGCGTCGCATCCATCGCGCCAGGCTCGACCGCCTGCAGCAGAAAGCCGCAGGACAGCGCTTCGTCGGCGCTCAACACTTCCGCCAGCATCAGCATGCGTTTGACACGCGGCATGCCGAACACCGCGCTGAGCCGCGCCAGGTTGGCCACGGACAGGCAGTTGCCCAGGGTTCTGGCAATCGGCACGCCGAAGCGCGAACCGGTGGTGGCGATGCGGAAGTCGCAGGCCGTGGCAATCGCCAGGCCGCCGCCTATGGTCCAGCCCTCGATCGCGGCGACCGTCGGCATGGGCAGCGACTCGAGCCGGGCAATGCACTGGTCGATCTGCTTTTCGTAAGCCACACCGTCCGCGCCGCTGCTGAAGGTGGTGAACTGCTCGATGTCGGTGCCGGCCACAAAGGCCTGGCCGCCGGCGCCGCGAAAGGTCACCACACGCACCGCGCTGTCGCTGCCGAGCTGTTCGCAGATGGCGTTGAGCTGTTCGTACATGGCCCAGGTCATGGCATTGCGCGCCGCCGGTCTGTCGAACACCACCGACGCCACGCCGGCGCTGATGTGGAGCTGAACGCTGCCTGCCGTGTTGGATTCGCTCATGCTGCGAAAGCCCCCTGCTCGCCCAGCGCCGCCTGTTCTTCAGCGCTCAGGCCGAGTTCAGACAACACCTCGGCCGTGTGTTCACCGAGCCGCGGCGGATGCCGGCGCACCTGCTGCGGCGTGCCCGACATCTTGACCGCGAAGCCGATGTTGGGCACCTGGCCCTCCACCGGATGGTCGATCTCCATGCGCATCTCGCGCGCTTTCGCATGATCGCTGCCAAAGGCTTCGGGATAGGTCAGGATGGGACCGGCCGGAATGCCGGCTTCCAGGAAGGTGCTGACCCAGTAATCCTTGGGTTTGAGGCGGAAGGTTTTTTCCAGTTCCACCTCCAGCGCGTGCCGGTTGGCCAGGCGCAGCGAGATGGTGGAAAAGCGCTCATCGGCCAGCAGCTCCTCGCGGCCCATCAGCTTGCACAACTGCAGCCAGAGTTTCTGGTTGTTCGCGCCCATCACGAAATAACCGTCCGAGCAGGCCATGGCCTGGTAAGGCGCGGTCATCTTGTTGGAGGTGCCCAGTGGCTCGGGCTCCTTGCCGGTGCCCCAGTAGTCGCAGATGTCCCAGACCGAAAAGGCCAGCGCCGAATCGAACAGCGAGGCATCCACATGTTGTCCCTGGCCGCTGGCCTTGGCGCCGATGTAGGCCGACAGCGTGGCATACACCGCGAACAGCGCGCAGCCGATGTCGGCCACCGGCACGCCGGCTTTCACCGGCGGGCCGCCGGGGTAACCGGTGACACTCATCACGCCCGACATGGCCTGCGCCATCAGATCGAACCCGGGCCGATCCGCCCAGGGCCCGGTCTGGCCGAAGCCCGAGATGCTGGTGTAGACCAGCCGCGGGTTCACCTCCCTGAGCACCTCGTAGCCCAGGCCCAGCTTCTTCATCGCGCCGGGACGGTAGTTCTCCAGCAGGATGTCGGCATCCTTGGCCAGCCGCAGCAGCAGCGCCTTGCCGGCCGCGGACTTGAGGTTGAGCGCAATGCTGCGCTTGTTGCGGTTCATGTTCAGGAAGCCCAGCGAATCCGGCCCCTTCATCTTGAAACCCATGGCGCCGCGCGTCTGGTCGCCGGCGCCCGGCGGCTCGACCTTGATCACGTCGGCCCCCATGTCGGCCAGCAACATGCAGGCATAAGGGCCGGCCATCACCTGGCTGATATCAAGAACTTTCACGCCCTCAAGGGGAAGTTTTTTCATGGATGCCTGTGTCTTTCAAAAGTCCAGTGTCACCGCGGATCCGGCTTGGCCGGGCCGCAGGTGGCGCCCCCTGAGGGGCTGAGGAGCCGCGGCTCCAGGCCTGCCTGCGCAGGCCTGGACGGCTCCGAAGGGCCACCGCCTCTGGCGGGGGTGCCGAGTGGCCGAACGCCGCTTCGGGGGAGTCAACTCTCTGCTTTGACTCCACCGTCCTTGATGATCTTGGCCCACTTGACCTGCTCGGCATGCATGAAGTCACCGAACTTCTCGGTCGAGCCGCCGCCGTCCTGGGCGCCCGAGGCGGCCAGCTTTTCCATCACGTCGGGCATCAACATGACCTTGTTGATGTCTTCGTTCATGCGTTTGGCCATGGCCACCGGCATCTTCGCTGGACCGGCCAAGCCGTACCAGGTGGTGGCTTCGAAGCCTGGAAAACCCGACTCGGCCATGGTCGGCACATTGGCATAGGCCGGCACACGTTGCTGGCGCGTCTGCGCGAGCGCAATCGCCTTGCCGCTTTTGACATGCGGCGTGGCTGCCGTCATGGTGTCGAAGCTGTACTGGATGGTGCCGCCAATCAGGTCGGTCAACATCGGGCCGGAGCCTTTGTACGGCACGTGGATGGCTTTGACCTTCGCGGCCAGCATGAACATCTCCAGCGCCAGGTGCTGCGCGCTGCCGGTGCCGGCCGAACCAAAGCTGATCTTGCCGGGGTTGGCGCGGCACAGCTCGACCAGGTCCTTGACGGTTTTGGCCGGCTGGTTTTCGTTGCAGATCAGCAGATTCGGCGTGACGCCGACCAGCACCACCGGCTGGAAGTCTTTGGCCGCGTCGTAGTTGACCTTCTGCAAGGCCGGCGTGATGGCCTGGCTGTTGATGTGTGCCATCAGCAGCGTATTGCCGTCACCAGGCGCCTTGGCCACGAAGTCGGCAGCGATGGTGCCGGAAGCGCCAGCCTTGTTCTCGACGATGACCTGCGTCTTCCACATCTCACCGAGTTTCTGGCCGATGACGCGCGCCAGGATGTCGGTGCCGCCGCCGGGCGCGAAGCCAACGATGATGCGCACCGGCCCGGCGGGCAGGTTTTGCGCGAGGATCAATGAGGGAAAGGCCAGCGCCGCGGCGCCGGCGGTCACAAGTGTTCTGCGTTGCATGGTGTTGTCTCCAGTAGGTTGTTTTGAAATCGTCGATGAGGAAGCGCGGAAAGCGGGAAGGAACAGGAAAACGTGGTCGTGGCGGTCAGGCCGCCTTGCGCAGTGGAATCACCGCAGCGTGGCTGGAAAAATGATCCATCGCGGCCTGTACACCCGAGCCGGCCAGCTTGACGCCGGCGAGCTTGAGCCCCATCTCGCAGCCCGACAGCGCCGCCATCAGGGTCAGGTCGTTGCAGTCGCCGAGGTGGCCGATGCGGAACATCTTGCCCTTGACCTTGCCCAGGCCGGTACCCAGCGAACAGTCGAAACGTTCGTAAATGATCTTGCGCACCGCGTCGGCATCCACGCCTTCGGGTGTCATCACGCCGGTCAGGATCGGCGAATACACCGCCGCGTCGGCGCACTGGATCTGCAGGCCCCAGGCGCGCACCGCAGCGCGCACGCCCTCGGCCCAGCGCTGGTGCCGCGCAAACACGACGTCCAGGCCATGCTCGAGCAACATGTCGCAGGCTTCATTGAGGCCGTAGAGCAAATTGGTATTCGGCGTGGACGGCCAGTAGCCGGTCTTGTTCATCTCGATGATTTCATCCCAGGCCCAGAAGGCCTTGGGCAGTCGGGCGCTTTTGCTGGCTTCCAGCGCCTTGGCAGACACCGCATTGAAGCTGATGCCGGGCGGCAGCATCAGGCCTTTTTGCGAACCGCTGATGCTGACGTCCACGCCCCACTCGTCGTGTTTGTAGTCGGCCGAAGCCAGGCCGGAGATGGTGTCCACCAGCAGCAGCGCCGGGTGTTTCGCCGCATCGATGGCCTTGCGCACCGCGGCGATGTTGCTGGTCACCCCGGTCGAGGTTTCGTTGTGCACCACACACACCGCCTTGATGCTGTGCTGGCTGTCGGCCTTGAGGCGCTCCTCGATCAGGTCGGCGCGCACGCCATGACGCCAGACTTCGGCGCCGGGATCACTCATCACCTCGGTCTTCAGGCCAACACGCGCGGCCAGCTTTTGCCACAGCGCGGCAAAGTGGCCGGTTTCGTACATCAGCACATGGTCACCGGCGCTCAGGGTGTTGACCAGCGCCGCTTCCCAGGCGCCGGTGCCGGAGGCCGGGTAAATCATCACCGGTTGTCTGGTCTTGAAAATTTTCTTGATGTCGGCCAGCACCTTCAGGCCCAGCGCGCCGAACTCGGGACCGCGGTGGTCGATGGTCGGCAGGCTCATCGCACGCAGGATGCGGTCAGGCACCGGCGACGGACCGGGAATCTGCAGGAAATGGCGGCCGGTGGGGTGAAAGTCAAGCGTCAGCATAAATCGGATACTCCATGAATAGTCGCCATTTTTTGCATACAAAATTCATTTGTCAACCTTTTTTGACCAAATATAGGGTTTGACTTGAGTCTTTTTTGCATACAAAATTTACACATGAGTGCTGACATCATCCCCATTCCGCGTGCCGCCCTGCATGAACAGGTGGCGCATCGCCTGCGCCAGATGCTGGTCGAAAACCGCATCGCGCCGGGCGCCAAGCTCAATGAACGCGAGCTCAGCGAGGTGCTCAACGTCTCGCGCACGCCGCTGCGCGAAGCCATCAAGATGCTGGCCGCCGAGGGCCTGGTCGAGTTGCTGCCCAATCGCGGGGCCATCGCCGTCGAGCTGACAGAGGCCGACGTCCTGCACACCTTTGAGGTGATGTCCGGGCTGGAAGCGCAATCGGGCGCGCTGGCGGCCGAACGCATCACCGAGGCCGAGCTCGACGAGATCAAGGCCATGCATTACGAAATGCTGGCGGCGTACACGCGGCGCGACCTGCCGGCCTACTACCAGCTCAATTCGGCAATCCACCGCGCCATCAATGCCGCGGCGAAAAACCCGGTGCTGACCGCCACCTACAACCAGGTCAACGCACGCCTGCAGGCCTTGCGTTTTCGCTCCAACCAGGACGGCGAAAAATGGAAGGCTGCGGTCGAGGAACACGAACAGATGGTCCAGGCGCTGAGCGCGCGCGACCCGCAGGCCATGCGCGCCGTGCTCGGCGCTCACCTCAACAACAAGCTCAGTGTGGTGATCGAGCAGGTGCGCGCCGCCAGCAACGCAGCCACGGCGCAGGCCAAGGCATGAACGCGCCCCTGCCCCTGAAGGTGACGCGCGACAGCGCGGCGCAGGCTTACGAGCAGGTTGCGCGCGTCAGCAACGAAGTCGCCGGCAAGCTGGCGGCGCGGCTGGCCACGGAAACCTGCGGCGAAGTCCTGTTCTCGGCCGCCGACCGCGGACGTTACGCGACGGACGCCTCGATTTACCAGGTGATGCCGGCCGGGGTGTTCGTGCCGGCCAGCGCGCCCGACGTCAAGACCGCACTCGACATCTGCCGCGACATGGGCGTGCCGATTGTTCCACGCGGCGGCGGCACCAGCCAGTGCGGTCAGACCGTTGGCACCGGGCTGGTGATCGACCATGCCAAACACATGCGCAACATCCTGGACGTGGATGCCGACAGGCGCACCGCCGAAGTCGAGCCGGGCATCGTGCTGGACCACCTGAATGCGGCGCTGAAAAAACACGGGTTGTGGTACCCGGTCGATGTGTCCACCGCCGCGCAAGCCACGCTGGGCGGCATGGCCGGCAACAACTCCTGCGGCAGCCGCAGCATTGCCTACGGCAACATGGTGCACAACGTGCTGGGGGCCGAGGCGTGGACCTCCGACGGCAACCTGCTGCAGCTCGGCCCCTGGGCCGGCAGCAGCGGCAAGGCGCGCGAGCTGGGCAGTTATGTGCGCACCCTGGCCGAAGAGCTGCAACCGGCGATCCAGCGACTCTGGCCCACCGTGATGCGCCGCGTCGGCGGCTACAACCTCGACATTTTCGATCCGCGCAGCGAACGGCCTTACACCAGCGACGGCTCGGTGAATCTGTCGCACCTGCTGATCGGCAGCGAAGGCACGCTGGCGCTGACCAAATCACTGACCCTGCAACTGGCGGAGTTGCCCAAAGCCAAGGTGCTGGGCGTGGTGAACTTCCCGACCTTTTACCGGGCGATGGACGCGGCCCAGCACATCGTGAAGATCGGCGACGGCACGCTGACTGCCGTCGAACTGGTGGACCGCACCATGATCGACCTGTCGCTGCAGAACCCGGCCTTTGCGCCGACGATTCGCAGCGCACTGATCGGCCAGCCCGCTGCGATTTTGCTGGTCGAGTTTTCAGGCGCCAGCAAGGCCGCCCTGCTGCCGCATCTCAAGCGCC
This sequence comes from Polaromonas sp., assembly GCA_013824015.1. GTDB lineage: Bacteria > Pseudomonadota > Gammaproteobacteria > Burkholderiales > Burkholderiaceae_C > Polaromonas. The sequence goes on along the minus strand of PNNC01000063.1, from coordinate 56,602 downwards.
TGGGCGAACTGATGGGCGATTTGCTGCTGCCCGATTCAGTGGTCGAGATGACCGACGATGCGCCGCAAAAAAACCTCTGGGAAGTGCGCAAGGCCGGCCTGAACATCATGATGAGCCTCAAGGGCGACGGCAAGCCGGTCAGTTTCATCGAGGACTGCGCCGTTCCCCTGAAACACCTGGCTGAATACACCGACGCCCTCACCGAGGTGTTCCGCAAATATGGCAGCAAGGGCACCTGGTACGCCCATGCCTCGGTCGGCACCCTGCATGTGCGGCCGATTCTGGACATGCGGCGCGAGGGCGCACCCAAGATGCGCGCGATTGCCGAGGAAGCCTCGGAGCTGGTGCGAAAGTTCAAGGGCGCCTACAGCGGCGAACACGGCGACGGCCTGTGCCGCGGCGAGTGGATCCAGTGGCAGTTCGGCCCGCAGATCAACGAGGCCTTTGCGAAGATCAAGCAGTTCATGGACCCGGCCGGCCTGCTGAGCCCGGGCCGCATGGTCAACCCGCCGAAAATGGACGACACCCGGCTGATGCGTTTCCCGCCGGGCTACAAGGTGATACCGATCAAGACCGCGCTCGACTGGCGTGCCTGGGACGTGCAGAACGACCCGGCCACCGAACAGACCAGCGCACCGGGCAGCGGCGGCGACCCGGCCCAGGGGTTTGCCAAGGCCGTGGAGATGTGCAACAACAACGGCCACTGCCGCAAGTTCGACGCCGGCACCATGTGCCCCAGCTACCGGGTCACGCGCGACGAGCAGCACCTGACCCGCGGCCGCGCCAACACGCTGCGGCTGGCACTGACCGGACAACTCGCCGGCATGAGCGCGCAGGAGGCCTTCACCAGCGAGCCGGTGCGCGAGGCGCTCGATCTGTGCGTCGGTTGCAAGGGCTGCAAGCGCGACTGCCCGACCGGCGTGGACATGGCCAAAATGAAGGTCGAGTTTTTGCACCACTACAAAGCAAAACACGGCTACACGCTCAAGGACAAGCTGGTCGCCCACCTGCCCGCGTATGCGCACTGGGCCAGCCGGCTGGCGCCACTGATGAATTTGCGCGACAAAATCCCGGGCCTGGCCGCGCTCAGCGAAAAGTTCACGGGTTTCTCGGCCAGGCGCAGCTTGCCGCAGTGGCAACGTCGCACATTTTTCAACACCCGCCACGCAGCGGCCAGCCGCGAAGAAGTGCTGGCCGCCAGCAAGCCGGTGGTGCTGTTTGTCGACACCTTCAACGGTTATTTCGAGTCGGACAACGCCAGTTCAGCATTAAAAGTGCTGCAAGCCGGCGGCTACACGGTGCATGTAGCTACGAAAACGATAGCAGACGGCAAAAGCCTGTGTTGCGGCCGCACCTACCTGTCCAGCGGCATGGTTGATCAAGCCAGGGTCAAGGCCGCCGAACTGGTGGATGCCTTGCTGCCTTTCGCCGAACGCGGCATCGCCATCGTTGGCCTGGAACCCTCCTGCCTGCTGACCATGCGCGACGAGATGCTGGTCATGGGCCTCGGTGAAGCGGCTCAAACCATCAGCGGCCAGGCGCTGCTGTTCGAGGAATTCCTGGCGCGCGAAGCCGCAGCCGGCCGGCTCGACGGCCTGAAGCAGAAGCTGCAGCCAGCCGCGAAGCCCATCCTGCTGCACGGCCATTGCCATCAGAAGGCCTTCGGTGCGGTCAGCCCCATCCTGGAGGTGCTCAAACTGATCCCCGGCGCGCAACCGGAACTGATCGAGTCGAGTTGCTGCGGCATGGCCGGCAGTTTCGGCTACGAGGCGAGCCATTACGAGGTGTCCATGCAAATGGCCGAACTGAGCCTGCTGCCGGCGGTGCGCAAGCAGCCGGACGCGATCGTGGTGGCCGACGGCACCAGCTGCCGCCACCAGATCCGCGACGGTGCGCAGCGCGAGGCGATCCATGTGGCGGTGCTGATGGCGCGGCAGTTGAAGGCCTGAGGCGGCCCGGGTCAACACGGCCCGGCCTCCCCGCGGTTTACAAATCCAGGGTCAGGCTGGCGCTGTGCGCGCGTGAGCAACAGGGTGTGAACTGGTCGTTGCGAGACTGCTCTTGCGAGGTCAGAAACATGTCCCGATGATCGGGCACCCCTTCCAGCACGCGCGTCAGGCAGGTACCGCACACCCCCTGTCCGCAGGAAACAGGTACGGCGATGCCTTCGCGCGCAAGGGCCTGCACCACACTTTCCCCTGCCGCCACCAGATGGCGTTGACCCGTGCTTGCAATGCAGACCTCGAAAGCGCCTTGCGGCAGGACTGAAGGCGCTGCAGAGAAGTACTCGTGATGCAGCCGGTCCTCGGGCCACCCATGCTCCCTGGCGGTTTGCAGCACGTGGCCGAGAAAGCCCGCCGGCCCGCAGGTGTACAGGTGCGTTCCCGCGGGCATTGCCTGCAGGACGGCAGCCAGATCAAGCTGGTGCTGCGGGCCATCTTCGTCAAAATGAAAACTGACGGCGTCTGCAAACGCCGATTGTTCAATACGGCGCCGGAAGGCTGTGCGCTCGCGACTGCGGGTGCAATAGTGCATGCTGAAGGGCATGCCAGAGCTTGCCAAGCGCTCCGCCATACACACGATGGGCGTGATGCCCACGCCTGCAGCAAGCAGCAGCGAGTGAGCTACACCCTGCTGCAGCGAAAAGTGGTTGCGTGGTGCGCTGATCTTCAGCGTCTGCTGGGGCGAGAGACCATCGTGAATGGCGGCCGACCCGCCGCGGGATGTCGGCTCGCGCAATACCGCGACCTGGTAGCGGTGCCGCTCCGAGGGATTGTTGCAAAGCGAATACTGGCGCACAAAGCCGCCGAAATGGACATCGATATGCGCGCCGGCGCTGAACGCCGGCAAGGGCTCACCGGAAACACTGGCCAGCTCCAGCGAACAGATGTCCACGGCCTCGACGGCTTTCTGAACGACGCGGACCTCAATGAGATGGTTCTGCATGCCGGGCGCGTTTCAGGCTTTGTGTTGCAACGGCGTTTCGGCGGCGACCCGGTTCACCAGCGTGCCTACACTGCTGACCTCGACCTCCACCGTGTCGCCGACGCGCATGAAGACCGGTGGCGAGCGCTTGAACCCGACCCCGCCCGGCGTGCCAGTCACGATCACGTCACCCGGCTCCAGCGGTATGAAGGTCGACAGATAGTTGATCAGGCTCGGAATGGAGAAAATTAGTTGTGCCGTGGTCGCCTGCTGCATGACCTCACCGTTCAGGCGCGTGGTCAGGGTCAGCTCCTGCCCGTCGGCAATTTCTCCACGCGTCACCATGCAGGGTCCGAAACTGCCCGTGGCCGGAAAGTTCTTGCCCGGGGTCCATTGCGAGGTGTGGCTTTGCCAGTCGCGGATGGATCCGTCGTTGTAAGGCGCGTAGCCTGCGATGTGTTCCCAGGCATCTTCCTGAGGGATGCGGCGTCCGCCGCGACCGATGATGACGGCAATCTCGCCTTCGTAATCAAAGCGTTCCGACTCCGGCGGCAACAGCAGCGGCTCGTCATGGCCCGCCTGCGAAGCGGCCAGCCGCAGAAAGACGGTGGGTTGCGCGGTCTTGTCGCGATTGGCTTCGATGCGATGCTCGTCGTAGTTCAGGCCAATGCAGAAAATTTTCGCGGCGTCCGGGATGACGGGCAGCCAGGCGATGTCGTTCAACGCGATGGTGGCCGGATGTGCGCTGGCCAGCGCCTCAATGTCGTCCAGGGACAGCTGCGCCAGCGCGCTGCGCAGTGTGGGTATGCGCCCCCGGGAAGCGGCCTGCAGGTCCACCACACGACCGTTGACAAGCGCGCCCCAGCTGGGGACGCCACGAAGGGAATAACTCAGGAGTTTCATGGACAGAAAAAATGAAATGGAAAAACGGATAACGCCGGAGCGCTGCAAGCCTGCACCGCGCGGCGCCGGGGAAAACGAAGGGTCAGACCCTGGCGCGCGGCGCGCAGGGAGGGCGTGCGTGCGTGGGGTGCGTACACCCCGCGCGCAGCGTCAGTCAGCGGTCACGCCGGCGGCCTTGACGATTTTTCCCCACTTGTCGTATTCAGCCAGGAAAAACGTGTTGAACTGCGCCGGCGTGCCACCGCGAACCACTGCGCCCTGAGCCGCCAGGGTGTCGCGCAGGCCTTTTTCTTCCAGCACGGCGTTCAGCTCCCTGGACAGCTGCTCGATCACGGGCTTGGGCGTGCCCGCCGGGGCGAGCACGCCGAACCAGGTCCCGGCCTCGAAGCCGTTGACGCCGGCTTGCTGCATGGTGGGCACATCGGAGAACTGCGGTGAACGCTCGCTGGAGGAGATGGCGATCGGGCGCAGCTTGCCGCTTTTGGCAAGCGGGGCGGCGGTGCTGAACACATCGAACATCAGGTCAATCTGCCCGCCCACCAGGTCGACCAGCGCGGGCCCGCTGCCCCGGTACGGCACATGCACCATGTCAACCCTGGCCAGGGTCTTGAAGTATTCGCCCGCCAGGTGGGCCGCACTGCCGTTGCCGAAAGAGCCGTAGCTCAGCTTGCCGGGCCGGGACTGCGCATGGCGAATCAGTTCGGCGACGTTGTTGACTTTCAGCGCCGGGTTGACCACCAGCAGCAGCGGCTGTGTTGCAACCAGCGTGATCGGCTCGAAACCCTTGATCGGTTCATAACTGAGCTTGGCGTAGGTGTGGGGCGTCACGGTCAGCGGGCCAGCAGCACTGAACAGCAGGGTGTAGCCGTCAGCCGGTGCTTTGGCCACCAGGTCATGGCCGACCGTGCCGCCCGCACCGGCACGGTTCTCAACCACCACCGGCTGCCCCAGACGCGCGGAGAGCGACTGCGCCACCAGGCGGCCGGTCTGGTCAGTCGATCCACCCACGGCATAGGGGATGACGAGCTTGATGGCCTTGTTGGGGTAGGCCTGTGCCTGTGCCGTGCCGGTGAAGGCCAATCCGCAAGCCAGCGGAAAGGCCAATGCCAGCCGAACCACACCGCGGCGCGCTCGGGAAAAGTCGGTGAAAGGGGTCATGTCTTGTCTCCTGTTGAATGTGGGTAATGCGGCGTTCACTGGGCTGCCAGCACGGCAGGCGTTGCAGTGATACGTCCGACGGGATCGCCAAACCGCTCAAGCATCACTTGCTCGAACGACACGCCTTCTGCGGCGAACCAGCTGCCTGAACGCAGTCTGTAGGCCGCGTGTCTCAGTGGGGCCTGGGGTTCGATGCCGGTGGCCAGCGCCTTGGCGCCGGCCAGCACGGCACGGCGAAAACGCACCACCGCCGCGTCCGACGGCGACAGATGCTCCTGGGTGCGGTCCGCAATGCGGCCCTGGCTGTCCTGGATCATGGCGTCCTGCTCGGCCACGCCCCGCACGCCGGTATAACTGATGTGCTTCTGGTGCTCGCGGTCAATCAGGTACTCATTGCTGCGGTTGCGAATGGGAATGAATTTTTCGTCGACCTCGGCAATCACGCCGTGGCCGCCCTTGAACTTGTGGATCTCCTCGTCCGACAAGGGCCGGTCGGGGTTCCACGCATAGGTGTAGATCCAGCAATTGACGTCATCGATCGGCACCCAGGTGTAGCCAAAATGCGTTTCCCCCGGAAGGGTGGACGGCGTGGTGCTGTGCGCGGGCAGCGCAAATTGCGCGCTGCGCCAGTAACGCGAGTCGCCTTCGGCCCGACGCGCACCGCCCACGACAAAACCGACCTCATGCTCAAGAATGGAGAACCGCGGCAGCGGGTCGTCCCGGATCCAGCGCAGGCGTTTTTCGTCAGCCGGCGCGTCGGGGTTCGCGTTGGACGGCACGCCGGTTGCAGGCATGTGCAGGAAGGAAAAGTGCGAGGTGTCCAGCGCACCTTCGATCGATTGTGCCCAGTTGCATTCCTGCAGCTTCTTGGTCACGTAGCGGTGCGATGCGGGCAAGGTGCCGAACTCCAGTTCGGGCACCTCAGGCAGTGCACGGTCCCAGGGGTCGGGCCCCATGTAGGCCCAGACGATGTCGCCGTATTCGCGCGTCGGGTAGGCCTTCAGGCGAATGGTCTGGTGATAAGCCGAGCCCGGTGGCACATTGGGCAGCTCCAGGGGCCGGCCCTGCAGGTCAAACTTCCAGCCGTGAAAAACGCAGCGGATCGCACAGTTTTCGTTGCGACCGAAGTAGAGGTTGGCGCCGCGATGCGGGCAGCGGGAATCCGTCAACCCGACCACGCCCTCGCTGTTGCGGAAGGCGACCAGGTTTTCGCCCATGATGTTCACGCGCAGCGGCGCACCGTCGTTTTCTGCCAGTTCGCGGGACAGCGCAACCGGCTGCCAGAAGCGGCGAAAGTATTGGCCCATCGGCGTTTGCGCGCCCGTGCGCGTCAGCAGTTCATTGTCGGCAGCAGTCAGCATGGCTATTCTTTCAATGAGCGGCGGTGGCCGATTTGCGTGGATCACGCAGGCCATAGGGCTTGCCCCAGCCCAGCGTGTCCAGCGTGTGGCCGGAAGGGGTGTACTCGCAACCGACCCAGCGGTCCCAGCCGAGTTCTTCGATCAGCGCCAGCAGGTAGGGGAAATGAATTTCGCCGGTGCCCGGTTCGTGGCGGCCTGGCACGTTGCCGACCTGGATGTGACCGATGTGTGGCCAGGCAGCCTGTAGCCGGTCGGCAATGGCGCCCTCCTCCATCTGGATGTGGAAGGTGTCGAAGCACAGCTTCACGTTGTCGCGGCCCAGCGCCTTGACCACTTCGACGCCCTCGTCAATACGGTGGTAGAGGAACTGCGGGAAACGCGCACGGCAGCAGGGCTCCAGGATCAGCGTGATACCTGCCGTCTTCGCCAGATCGGCAGCCCAGCCCATGTTGCTCAGGAACAGGTCCATGCAGCGGCGGCGGTCCAGCTCCGGCGTCATGTTGCCGGGCATCACGTGGATCATGGGTTTTCCCACCTGCACCGCGTAGTCCACCGCCGTGTGGATGCTGGCCTTGAAGGCTTCTTGCCTGCCCGGCAAGGCAGCCATTCCGCGCTCGCCACCATCCCAGTCGAAAGGCGACAGGATCTGGACCAGTTGCAAACCGTTGTCCTGCAGTCGCGCGGCGATCTCCTGCGCCGGCTGGTCATAGGGGAAAGCCACCTCCACACCCTGAAAACCGGCCGCCGCGGCGGCCTCGTAACGCTCGAGCATCGGGACTTCGGTAAACAGCCATCTCAGGTTCGGATCGAATCGCAGCATCGTGAAAAAACTCCTTGTAGGACGGCATGGTAAGGTTCACCCACTGTTTAGACAAACCAGCAATTCTTAGCATCTGTTGAGTTTTATTGATGAATACACACCACGTGACCCTGCGCCAGCTGCGGGCGTTTCTGGCGATCGCGGATGCCGGCAGTTTTGCGGCAGCCGCCCGCCGCTTGCATCTGACCCCGTCGGCGCTCAGCCTGCTGGTCAAGGAACTGGAAGGCGGCATGAAAGTGCGCCTGTTCGACCGGACCACGCGCAGCACCGAACTGTCGCTGGCGGGCAGCGAGTTCTATCCGCTGGCGCGCAAGGTGCTTGACGACCTGGCCCTCGCGCTCGAAACGACGCAGGATCTGGAGCAGAAAAAACGCGGCACAGTGCGCATCGCGTGCACACCGCTGTACGCATCAACCACCCTGCCGGAGCTGATCCTGCGTTACCGGCAACGCTATCCGGCCATCGCGGTTTATGTGCTCGATTCGCTGAACCAGCAGGCGCTGGCGCGCGTGGCCAGTGGAGAGGCCGATCTGGGCATCGCACCGCAGCGCGCCGCACCCGCTGAGCTGGTGCAGGAAAGTCTGTTTCGCGACCGTGTGTGGCTGATCTGCCGGCCCGACCATGCGCTTGCCGCGCGCGAGCGCGTGACCTGGACTCAGGTGCTGCAGCAGCCTTTCGTCAGTCTCACGCGCGATTTCACCACCCGGCTCCAGGCCGACCTGTTCAAGCATTCCCCGAAACTGGTGCTCAGCCCGGCGCAGGAGGTTTCCTTCATCACCACCGCCCTGGGCATGGTGCAGTGGGGCCACGGCATCACGGCTCAGCCGGGCCGATCACTGCCGCTGATCGAACCCTTCGGCCTGGTGGCCCGGCCCATCGTGGCGCCTGTCGTGCATCGTCACCTGTCGCTGTTCTACAAGCGAGGCCATGCACTGTCCCCGGCAGCAGCCAGCTTCAGGGAGTTCCTGGGCGAAGCGGTGGGCGAGCGCCGCGCGCCGCCATCCAGGGAGGCGGCGCCACCTTACTGATTCCGGGTTGACAGGAAGGGATTGCCGCTCAATGCGGACAGCTCCCGGTCCCGTTCAACCCGGCGTGGCAGGCTTCGCACGAACGGCCCGCGCGCTGCCGGGCATGCGGAGTAAAGTGGGAGCATGCAGACGCCCGACATCCTGACCGTCACCATGAACCCGGCGCTGGACGTGTCAACCTCCACGGACAGGGTCACCGACACCCACAAGCTGCGCTGCGCCGCCGCGCAATACCATCCCGGCGGTGGCGGCATCAACGTGGCCCGCGTGCTGCAGCGGCTCGGCGCCCACTGCCTGGCGCTGTACCCGGCCGGCGGCATGAACGGACACAGGCTGCGCCAGTTGCTGGACCAGGAGCAGGTCTCGAGCCAGTGCCTGCCCATCGCCGGCGAGACGCGCGAGAGTTTTCATGTTCACGAAACCACCAGCGGGCGGGACTTCCGTTTTGTCCTGCCCGGCCCGGCCCTGACCTCCACCGAATGGCAGGCCTGCCTCGACGGGTTCAGCGCTCTGGCCGCGGCGCCGTCCTGGCTGGTCGCCAGCGGCAGCCTGCCACCGGGCGTGCCGGTCGACTTCCATGCGCAACTCACGCGGCTGGCGCGTACGCGCGGCAGCCGCGTGGTGCTGGACAGCTCGGGGCCGGCGCTCGCAGCGGCGCTGGCCGAGGGCGCGTACCTGATCAAGCCCAGCCTGCGCGAGCTGCGCGAACTGACCGGCCTGCCGCTGCAGACCGACCCACAGCGACTGACCGCGGCCCGCAGCATCATCGCGGCCGGGCAGGCGCAGATCGTCGCGCTGTCGCTTGGCGAGGAAGGCGCCATGCTCGTCACGGCCGGGCAGGCGCTGCGTGCCAGCGCGGTGCCGGTGAAGGTAGCCAGCACCATTGGCGCCGGCGACAGCTTTGTCGGCGGCCTGGTCTGGGCACTGAGCCGGCAGACCGATCTGGCGCAGGCCTTTCGTTACGCCATGGGGTCCGCCGCAGCCGCCCTGTTGTCGGCAGGAACCGCGCTGTGCCAGCCCGCCGATGTGGAGCGCCTTGCCAGGGAAGTGATCGTCACAGCGGCCGGCGCTTGATCTGGCGCAAGGCGGCAGCGCCGAGCGGCGCATACCGTGAGTGGACCACAGGCACAGGAGGCGACGCGTGCGTCCACCATCATGGCAACACCTTACATAAGCTGGTTCTCGGAACTGGGGATCGACGATGTTCCCAGGGTGGGCGGCAAAAATGCCTCGCTGGGCGAAATGGTGCGCGAGCTCGGCGCGCAGGGCGTGCGGGTTCCCAACGGTTTCGCCGTGACAGCGCAGGCCTACCGCCATGTGCTCGACCATGCCGGCGCCTGGCCCGGCCTGCGTGAGGCACTCGACGGCCTGGATGTCAAGAATGTCGATGACCTGGCGCGGCGCGCGGCGCGCGCGCGTGCGATCGTCCAGGCCGCCCCGCTGCCCGAGGGCCTTGCCGCCGAAATCGCTGCGTCGTATGCGCGCCTGCAGGCCGAGTACGGCGAGACCCTGACGCTGGCAGTGCGCAGCTCGGCCACCGCCGAAGACCTGCCCACCGCCAGCTTTGCCGGCCAGCACGACAGCTTTCTCAACGTGGCCGGCCTGCCCGGCCTGCTCCAGGCGATCCGCCGGTGTTTTGCCAGCCTGTTCAACGACCGCGCCATCGCCTACCGCATTGACAACGGCATCGACCATTTCAGCGTGCTGCAATCGGTCGGTGTGATGAAGATGGTGCGCTCGGACCGCGGCTCCAGCGGCGTCATCTTTTCGATCGACACCGAAACCGGCTTTCCCGACGTCGTGTTCATCACGGGCGCCTGGGGCCTGGGCGAAAACGTGGTGCAGGGCACGGTGGACCCGGATGAGTTCCATGTGTTCAAACCCACACTGAAACAGGGTTACCGCGCGGTGCTCAGGCGCAAGCTGGGCGGCAAGGAAATCCGCATGGTCTACACGCAGGACGGGGGCCGCGAGACCACGCGCAACCTGCCGACACCGCCGGAGGACCAGGCGCGTTATTGCATCAGCGACGAGGAGGTGCTGGAACTGGCCGACGCCACCGTCCGCATCGAGGACCACTACAGCCGCAAGGCCGGGCATGCCACACCGATGGACATCGAATGGGCCAGGGATGGCATTGACGGCAAGCTCTACATCCTGCAGGCGCGACCAGAAACCGTGGCCTCACGCCAGACGCCCGGCACCGTGGACAGCTGGCAGCTGGATGCAAAGGGCAAGCTCTGCATCAGCGGCCGTGCGGTGGGCGGCGCCATCGCCACGGGGCGGGCGCGCGTGATCAACAGCGTCAGCGAGCTCAACCAGTTCCAGCCCGGCGAGGTGCTGGTGGCGGACACCACCATGCCGGACTGGGGCACGGTGCTGAAGATCGCTTCTGCCGTTGTGACCAACCGCGGCGGGCGCACCTGCCATGCAGCCATCGTGGCGCGCGAGATGGGCATTCCGGCCGTGGTCGGCTGTGGCCATGCCACCAGCGCCATCCGCACCGGCGACGAGATCACGGTGTCCTGCGCCGAAGGCAGCCAGGGCCGGGTCTACGCCGGCCTGCTGCCGTTCACCAGGCGCAGCATCGACGTGGCCGGTCTGGCGCGGCCGCAGACGCACCTGATGGTCAACATCGCCAACCCCGACACCGCCTTCCAGACCGCGCTGCTGCCCAACGACGGCGTGGGCCTGGCGCGCATGGAGTTCATCGTGGCCGAACACATCCGCGCGCACCCGATGGCGCTGGTGCACCCGGAGAAAGTCGACGACGCCGCGGTGCGCGAGGAGATTGCCCGCCTCACGCGTTCGTATGCAAAACCAGCCGACTTCTTCGTGCGCCAGCTGTCCGAAGGCGTGGCGATGATCGCTGCCGCCTTTTATCCGAGGCCGGTGATTGTGCGTTTGTCCGACTTCAAGACCAACGAATACGCCAGCCTGCTCGGCGGGCGCTGGTTCGAGCCGGACGAGGCCAACCCGATGATCGGCTTTCGCGGCGCCTCGCGCTACGCACACCCGGCCTACGCCGAGGGTTTCGCACTCGAGTGTGCGGCCATGAAACGCGTGCGCGACGACATGGGCCTGGTCAATGTCAAGCTGATGATCCCTTTTTGCCGGCGGGTCGAGGAAGGCGAACGGGTGTTGCAGGCCATGACGACACATGGGCTGACGCGCGGTGTCAATGGGCTGGAGATCTACGTGATGTGCGAGATCCCCAACAACGTGATCCAGATCGATGCGTTTGCCCGTCTGTTCGACGGCTTCTCCATCGGCTCCAACGACCTGACCCAGCTGGTGCTGGGCGTGGACCGGGACTCCGACATCGTGGCCTTCGACTTCGACGAACGCGACCCCGGCGTCAGGGAGATGATCCGCCAGACCATCACAGGCGCGCACCGCAACCACCGCCACGTGGGCATCTGCGGCCAGGCGCCCTCGGACTATCCCGAGATCGCGCAATACCTGGTGGAGCTCGGCATTGACGCCATCAGTGTCACGCCCGACACCCTGCTAAAAACCACGGTCGACGTGCTGGCCGTGGAAGCGCGGCTCGGGCGTGCACCGCGCAGCGCGGTGAGACCAGCCATACCAGCAACCGGAGCCAGGAGCCTGCCATGAGCCAGACCATTTCTTCATTGATGCACCGCGACGTGACCCGGGTGGATCCGGACGACACGCTGCAGGCGGTCGAGGCGACGCTGGCGGACAAGGGCTTGTCGTGGGTTCCGGTCATCGATGCCAGCGGCGTGGTGATGGGCGTGATCAGCAGCACCGATCTGCTGCGCGCGCATGCCGGCGGCAAGGCGACCAGCAAGCTCAGAGCGTGGCAGCTGTGCACCTACAAGCCGGTCACCGTGTCCCCGGACGCCGCCCTCGCCGAGGTGGCCAGGCTGATGACGGAGGGCCACATCCATCACGTGGTGGTGGCCGAAGGCCAGCAGATCCGCGGTGTGGTGTCGTCGCTCGACTTCGTGCGCACCTTCGTGACCTGAGGGCCTGGCGGGCGCACTGCCGCATCGGCTTGCCTCAGACCGGACCGCAGAGCGCCACCGGCCGCGGCAGCCGCGCCTGCAGCCGCGCCACCTTCCACCAGCCCGGAAAAAGCTGCTGCACTTCCACCCCGGCATACCGGTCATCGATCAGGTACACCACACCGCTGTCCGACTCGGTGCGTATCACCCGGCCGGCGGCCTGAACGACTTTTTGCAGGCCGGGGTAGAGGTAGGTGTAGTCGTAGCCGCGGCCAAAACTGGCCTGCATACGCGTCTTGATCTGCTCGTTGACCGGGTTGATCTGCGGCAGGCCCAGGGTGGCGATGAAGGCGCCGATCAGGCGTTTGCCCGGCAGGTCGACACCCTCGGCGAACGCGCCGCCGAGCACGGCAAAACCAATGCCGCTGGAGACCGGCGTGAACCGTTCGAGAAACCCCTTCTTCGCGCTTTCTTCCATGCCGCGCGACTGCTCCCAGACCGGGATCGCCGGGTAACGCACACGGAACAGGGCGATCAGCTGCTGCAGGTAGTCAAAGCTGCTGACAAAACTCAGGTAGTTGCCGGGCGCCTGGGCGTACTGCCGTGCCATCAGCTCGACCATGGGCAACAGCGACTGTTCACGGTGCCGGAAACGCGTGGAGACGTCATCGACCACGCGCACCGCCAGTTGCTCGGCCTTGAAGGGCGAGGCCACGTCGACCCAGGCCGTGTCTTCCGGCAGGCCCAGCAGGTCGCTGTAGTAATGCGCCGGGCCCAGCGTCGCAGAAAACAGCGCTGCCGAACGCGCGGCGGCAAAACGCGGCGCCAGGAAAGGCGCGGGCACGACGTTGCGCAGGCACAGCAGCGCCCCGCCCTCGCCCAGCGTGATGTCGAACAGCGAATGCGCGCCCAGCAATTCGGCCATGCGCGAGAAATGCAGCACCTCGAAGAAAAAGTCCTGCAGCGGAGCAGCGATGCCCGAGGGATGCTCGGCCAGGTGATCCAGGATGGCGCTGGAGGTCAGTTGCAAAGCGCCGCGGAATTCCTGCGGCACCTCTTCATGGACCTGGTAGTCCTCGGCCTGGTCGCGGTGCAGCGCGCGCCAGCTTCGTGCCAGGCCGTCCAGCACCCGGCGAATGGCCACGGGTGCCGCCTGCCGGGCCACCGCCAGGTGCGCGGGGTCCAGTTCGGCTGAATACATCTTGCGCGCCCGCTCGACCAGGTTGTGCGCTTCGTCGACCAGAATGCTGACACGCCACTGGCTGGCCTGGGCCTGCGCATGCAGCATGGCGTTGACGTCGAAGTAGTAGTTGTAGTCACCGACCACGACGTCGCTCCAGTGCAGCAGGTCCTGGCTCAGGTAGTAGGGGCAGATGTCATGGGCCAGTGCGACCTGGCGCAGCGCCCCCTGGTCCAGCGGGCCGGGGCGGGCGGCGGCCAGATCCACCGCCGCCTCGCGCGCTGCCGGCAGGCGGTCGTAAAAGCCCTGGGCCAGCGGGCAGGATTCGTCATGGCAAGCCTTGTCCGGATGCTCGCACGCCTTGCCACGCGCCACCAGCTCGAGCACGCGCAAAGGCAAGGCCGGCGCGGCCGTCTTGATCAGCGCGAGGGCATCCAGCGCCAGTTGCCGCCCCGGCGTCTTGGCCGCCAGGAAAAAAATCTTGTCGAGCTGCTGCGACGGGCAGGCCTTGAGCAGCGGAAACACCGTGCCTATGGTTTTGCCGATGCCGGTCGGCGCCTGCGCCATCAGGCAGCGCCCGCTGCTGGCCGACTTCCAGACCGCCTCCGCCAGTTCGCGCTGGCCGGGCCGGAACGCCGCATGCGGAAACGCCAGCGCGGCCAGCGCCTGGTTGCGCGCGGCGCGGTGCGCGAGTTCGCGGCGCGCCCAACCCAGAAAGCGCTGGCACTGGTCCTCAAAAAAGGCCCGCAGTTCGTCGGCGGTGTACGACTCGACCAGCAGGGTTTCGTCCTGCGTGGCGACGTTGAAATAGACCAGCGCCAGCCTGATCTGTGCCAGACCATCCCGGCAACACAACAGGTGGCCATAAACCTTGAGCTGGGCCCAGTGCAGGTGCCGGTGGTTCTCGCGCATGGCGTCCAGGTTGCCGCGGTAGGTCTTGACCTCTTCGAGCTGGCCGGCCTCGGCGTCGTAACCGTCGGCACGGCCGCGCACGCGCAGGTCGAGGTAATCGCCGCTCAGGCTGACTTCGGTCTGGTAGTGCGGCGGGCGCCGCATCGCCACCATGCGGTGGCCGGCCATGCCTTCGATCGCCGAGGGCGACGGCGTGAAACGCAGATCGAGGTCGCCGCGTTTGGCGGTGAAGTCACACAGCGCACGCACGGCGACGACATAGGGCGTGTCCGTGGCGGGCGCGGCGGTCATCGTGGGTGGGCGGGATGGGCTGTATGAATAGCCAGTATTGTACCGGCCCGGCCGGCCGTCAGCCGGTGCTAGCGGGAATCCCAGAACTTCTGCATCTCGACAAACAGGAAGGAGGCGGTCCAGGTGATCAGCACCAGGCCGGTCAACGCCTCGATGCCGGTCAGGAAACGCATGTTGCCCTCGGGCTGGATATCGCCAAAGCCCAGCGTCGTGAAGGTGGTGAAGGAGAAATACACGCAGTCCATCAGGCTGCCATCAAAATTGCCGGCCAGCCGGCCCCAGCCTGGCGCATGGTGCATCAGGTAGTAGACGCCGGCAAACAGCCAGACCTCCACCGCATGGGCGATCAACGCGCCGCCCACACCCAGCAACACACGCGGCCGGTGCCGGATCTTGACATCGCGCAGCAGCAGGCTGAGCCGGAACAGGAATTCGTAGTGGATCACCACCGCGGCCAGCACCACGGCGATATTGGCCAGCACAACAAGCATCATGACGGGCTCCGTTCCAGGATCAGCGCATCCAGCACGCCGGGTTCGAAATGTTGGGCGATGTAGCCGGCCAGGCCTTCAAACACCGAATCGAGTGTCGGTGTGCTCGCGCCAAACAGCGCCTGCAGCACCGCCGGGTCCTCGAACAGGCCATGCAGGTACACGCCGAGCACGTTGCCGGCGCCGTTTTGCCAGGCCAGTCCTTCGGACAACACCGCATGCGCCAGATCACCGGCTGCGGCCATGGCGCTGTGCGGCGCGGTCTGGCCGTGGTGGATTTCATAACCCTGCACTGCCACGCCCGACAGCGCCGACCAGGGACCGCTCACGGCCGAGAAGCTGGCCTGCCGGTGCCGCACGGTTTTGCCTTCTTCAAACAGCGTGACGACCGGCAGCAAGCCCAGGCCGGGCCCGTTGCCGTCAATGCCGTGGGTGTCGATCAGCGCCTCGCCCAGCATCTGCAGGCCGCCGCAGATGCCCAGCACGGCGCCGCCCCGGCCGGCGTGCGTGGCAATCGCGCGGTCCAGTCCCTGCGCGCGCAGCCAGTCCAGGTCGCCACTGGTGTGTTTGGAGCCGGGCAGGATGATCCAGTCGGAAGGCAGCAGGCCGGCGAGTTCCGCCGGGTTGCGCACCCAGGTCAGGCGCACACCGGGCACATTCTTGAGCGGCTGGAATTCGTCGAGGTTGCTGATGCGCGGGTAGGCGATCACCGCCATGGTTATGTCGACGCTGCCGGTGGCCCGGCTGCGGTCATCAAAGACGCCGTCTTCCTCGGGCAGGCCGTGCTGCCACCACATCGGCAAGGTGGCCACCGTCGGCACGCTGGTCAGGTCCTGCAACATCTGCGGGCCGGGCGCCAGCAGGCTGGCGTCGCCGCGGAACTTGTTGAGCACAAAACCCCTGATCAAGGCCTGCTCGGCTTCATCCAGCATGGCCCAGGTGCCGTAGAGATGCGCAAACGCGCCGCCACGGTCGATGTCGGTCACCAGCAGGCAGGCGGCATGGGCGTGCAGCGCCACCCGCATGTTGACGATGTCGCTGTCCTTGAGGTTGATCTCGGCGGGCGATCCCGCGCCTTCGATCACCACCACATCGTTGTCCGCCATCAGTTCATCGAGCGCCTGTGCGATCACCGGCCAGACCGAGGCGCTGCGGCCGCGCCAGGCCATGCGCGACAGTTCGGCGTTGACCTGCCCCATCAGGATGACCTGGCTCTGCGTGTCCTTCTCGGGCTTGAGCAGCAGCGGATTCATGCGCACCTCGGGCACGGCGCGCGCCGCGAGCGCCTGGAAATACTGGGCGCTGCCGATCTCGCCCTCAGTCACCACCCTGGCGTTGTTGCTCATGTTCTGCGCCTTGAAAGGCGCGACCTTCAGGCCCTGGTTCGCGTAATAACGGCACAGCGCCGTGGTCAACCAGCTTTTGCCGGCCCCGCTGGTGGTGCCCAGCACCATGACGGCTTTGGCCCTCATGCCGCGGCCCGCGCGATGTCAGGCCAGGCCTGGTGCAAGGCGGCCTGGGCCGCGGGCGCCGCCACGCTCAGGCGCACATGGCCGGTCAGGCCGAAAGAGGCGGTATCGCGCAGCTTGATGCCGCGTGTGCGCAAAGCTGCCAGCGCCTGGGCCAGGCTCATGCCCGGGGGCAAGACCGGACGGGCGCAGAAAAAATTCGCATCGCTGGGCATACAGGTCCAGCCCAGCGATTCACACAGGCCAAGCTGCGCGGCCTTCCAGTCCCGCAGCAGCGGCAGACTGGCGGCCAGCCAGGCCTGCGCCTCGGCCCCGGCCCAGGCCTGCAACAGGGCCACGCCGTGGCCGCCCAGCGGCCAGGACGGGGCCAGCGCTTCGAGTTGCGCGACCAGCTTGTCCTGCCCGGGCGGCGCGATCACATAGGCCGCGCGCACGCCGGTCAGGCCCAGGGCCTTGTTCGGCGTCCAGAGCTGCCAGACCTGACGCAAGGCGTCCGCACACCATGCCGACGAGCCACTCAAACGCAGGGGTTCGTAGGCGCGGTCCAGCACACACAGGGCCTGCGCATCTGCCCACCCCGCCGGCGCCGGTTCCGGCTGACCCAGCGGACTCGAAGGCTCACAGGCCCAGCGCAACTGCGCCCGCTCCGGCGTCGAGGCCAGCGGCAGCGTCCAGGCCGCGGCCGCCTGCGCATAGTCGCCGTAGCTGTAACGCGGCAGCCAGACCGACGAAGCGCCGCGCTGCGCCGCCAGCGCCGTCACGCGAAACACAAACTCGCTGGCACTGCCGGCCAGCAGCACGCGCTGCGGCGCCACAGCGTGGAAATCCGCCAGCTGCCGGCGCAGCCGGGTGTAGCTGGCATCGGGATAGCTGGTGGCATCGGCTTGCTGCACAGCGGCCAGCGCCGGAGGGCACGGCCCGCCGGCATGGCTGTTGCTGGAAAAGTCGTGCAGCGGCACGCCTTGCTGGTCGGGGCCGCCGTGGACGCGTGATGCAGCGGGCTGGACAGCGGTCATGGCGACAGCTTCACAAACAGTGCGATTGCTATCGAAAACATAGCTGACTTTGCACACAGGACAAGGGCAAACACCGCTCTTGATGCATATTTCTGGGCCGAGGCCGTGTCGGCAGCTTCGGCCGGCCGGCCGGCAGCGTTCAGTGTGTAGACCCCCGGCTTGCGCAGGCTGACACCGAGCGCCAGCGCCATCGCCGCCATCGGCCAGCCGCTGTTGGGCGACGGCGTCTTGGCCGCTTCCCAGCGCATGGCAGCGACCGGCAGGCCGCGCGCCACCAGCGCCAGCAAACCGGCCGTCAGGCGCGCCGGCAACCAGGACAACACATCGTCGGCACGCGCCGCCCACTTGCCGGCCCATTCCCAGTACTGGCCGCGATGCACGCCACGGTAGCCCCACATGGCGTCGGCGGTATTGGCAAAGCGGTAAATCGCGGCACCCGGCAGGCCGAACAAGGCGAACCAGAACACCGGCGCCACCACCGAATCGTTGAGGTTTTCAGCCAGCGACTCGATGGCGCTTTCACGCACCTCGCTTTCGCTGAGCAGCGCGGTGTTGCGGCTGACCAGCCAGGCCAGGCGCGCGCGCCCGGCCTCGACCGATTGCTGCAAGGCCGTCTCGACCGCACCGACCTCGTCGTGCAACATGCGCCAGGACAACATGCATTTGAGCAGCCAACCCAGGAAAATCAACAGCAGCACAACCAGCGCAGCGTTGTCCAGCCCCGGCGCCAGCACCAGCCGGGTCACCTGGCGCAAGGCCAGCGCCTGCAGCGCAGCCGCCAGCCCGCCGATCACCAGCGCGCCGGCCAGCCAGGCCAGCGCCCCACCGACAAAGGCCACGGCCGGTGACCACGCGGAAATCACGTCCCCGCAGGTCTGCAGGTAACGCCCCATCAGCACCACCGGGTGAAACGCCGAGCGCGGTTCACCCCAGCGTGCGTCGATCGACAGCGCCAGCAACAGCACCAGCACAAACACGAAAACTACGGCGACGCAGACGGCGATCCATTCCAGGCCCTGGCCGTGCTCGAAAAAACGCCAGGCGGTCAGCATCTGCGGCCCTGGAAATTGCTGACAGGGGGCAAGGGGACAACAACATTCATCGGACATTCACTCGGGATGGCATGGCGGAATCGTAACGCCATCGACCGGCACGACCGGACCCGCGTGCTCAATCCTCGATGCCGCGCTGCGCCGGCACGCCAGCGTTGAAGGCATGTTTGACCTTGGTCATCTCGGTGACGGTATCGGCCAGTTCGATGATCTCGGGCGGACAACGGCGGCCGGTGATGACCACATGCACGTCCTTCGGCCTGTCCTTCAGCGTCTGCAGCACCTCGTCCAGCGGCATCCAGCCGTAGATCAGCGGATAGGTCAGCTCGTCCAGCACCACCATGAAGTTCTCGCCGCCCAGGATGGCGGCTCTGGCCTTTTGCCAGCCCTTGCGGGCCAGCTCGGCCGAATGGTCGAGATCCTGGCTTTTCCAGCTGAAGCCATCGCCCAGGCCTTCGATCGGAATGCCGAGCTGCTCGAACATGCGGTGTTCGCCAAAACGCGCGCTCGGCACCTTCATGAACTGGAAGATCTTCACCGCCTTGCCGTGCACATGGTGGCGGCCGTGGGCGCGCAAGGCCAGGCCGAAGGCGGCCGTGCTTTTGCCCTTGCCGTCGCCGGTGTTGACGATGACCAGGCCGCGGCGTTCACCTTCGGGTTTGTCATAGGGCTTGCTGGTGGGGGGCGTTTCAATTTGCATGGGTGTTCCTGCGTTCAGAGGCGGGGCAGCGCCAGCCACTGGCCAGCGACGGAATGCACGGCGATGCGGTTGCCAAACACCGCTTCCAGCGCGCGGTGGGTGACGGGGTCGGCGCAGGCGCCCTGGTGCGTGACGCGGCCATCGGCCATCACCACCAGCTCGTCGGCCTGCAGCGCGAACGAGATTTCATGCAGCACGCTGACCACGGTTTTGCCTTCGGCCACCAGCGCGCGTGCCATCAGCAGCCAGTCCGCCTGGTGCGGCGGATCGAGGTTGGCCAGCGGCTCGTCCATCAGCAGCACCTGCGCCTGCACCGCCAGCGCGCGCGCCAGCAGCACCCGCTGGCGTTCGCCGCCCGAGAGCTGGCCCAGCGCGCGTTCGCGCCAGTCCCAGGCGTGGGTGGCACGCAGCGCGCGTTCGACGGCGGCGTGGTCCTGCGCGCTGGGCGGCGCCAGCCAGGCCTGGTGCGGCAGCCGGCCCAGCATGGCCACGTCGTAAGCGGTCAGGTCGTCGGCCGAGTTTTCGTTCTGGCCCAGCCAGGACAGCTGCTGCGCGCGTGCGCGCGCCGGCAGCTCGGCCAGGGACCGGCCCAACAAGGTGACGGAACCGCTGTGCGGCAGCAGCCCCGCCAGCACCTTGAGCAGGGTGGACTTGCCGGCACCGTTGGGGCCCACGATGCTGGTCCAGCGCGCGGCCGGAAGGGCCAGCGACACACCGTGCAATACCTCGGCATTTCCGAGCCTGGCCCTTATCCCGCTTGCCTGTACAGCTACGGAATTGATAGCATCCGAAGAACCGGGTGTCATCACAGTCCGCCTCCCCGGCCGCTGCTGCGGTGCATCAGCCAGAGCAGGTAGCCGCCGCCCAGCACCGCGGTCAGCACGCCAACCGGCAACTCCTGCGGGGCGATCAGCCAGCGCGCCAGGATGTCGGCCGCCGCCAGCAACACCGCGCCCATCAGGCTGGCCAGCACGATCAGCCGGCCATGCGTGGTCTTGACCACCGAGCGCACCAGGTGCGGCGCAGCCAGGCCGACAAAAGCGATCAGGCCGGTCTGCGCCACCGCGGTGCCGGTGGCCAGCGCCAGCACCGCCACCAGGGCGGCACGCATTTGCGGCAGTTGCAGGCCCAGGCTTTGTGCCGTGGCCTCACCGAGCGCCAGCCCGTCCAGCACATGGCTCATCATCCAGGCCGCCAGCACACACAGCGCCAATACCCCCGCCATCACCGCGCAGGCGCTCCAGCCGACAAAGGCGGTGCTGCCGAGCATGAAGGACTGCATCGCCTGCATGATGTCCGGCGTCATCAACAGGATCAGCGAACTGAGGGCGCCCAGCACCACGCCGACAATCACGCCGGCCAGCAGCAGGCGCAGCGTGTGCTGCACACCCTTGGCCAGCAGCAGCGTCAGCAACACCGCCAGCACGGCGCCGACAAAGGCCGCGCCGGTCAGCCCGATGCGCGCCACCCAGTGCGTGGCCAGCGGCGACACGCCGAACAGCGCCATCGCCAGCGCCACGCCCAGCGAGGCGCCGGACGCGCTGCCCAGCAGGTAGGGATCGGCCAGCGGGTTGCGGAACAGGCCTTGCGCCACCGCGCCGGCCAGCCCCAGCAGCGCGCCGGCCAGCCAGGCGCCAGCGGTGCGCGGCAGCCGGATTTCCCGGACGATCTGCAGGGCCTGCGCATCGCTGGCCATCGCGCGCACACTTTCGAAACCGGTGCTGCCCACGCTGGCGCCCAGCAACAGCAGCAGCGCCGAGGCCAGCAGCAGGCCGCCGGCCAGCCACAGCGCCTTGCGATTCTGCGTGGTGCGCAGCGGGCTCATCGCGCCTGCTCTTCCAGGCAGCGGGCCATCAGGCGCGCGGCCTCGGCCATGCGCGGGCCGGGACGCACCACCACGTCGGACTCGTCCACGCCGAAGACACAGATGCGCTTCTCACGCACCGCCTGGATGCTGCCCCATCCGGGATAAGGCACCATGGCCTGCATGCTGCGGTTGCCGATCATGATCACGTCGGGGTTGGCGCGTACGATGAACTCGGGATTGAGCTTGGGAAAAGGCCCGAGCGAGGCCGGCACCACATTTTTCACGCCCAGGCGTTTCAGGGTTTCGCCGATGAAAGAGGCTTCGCCGGCAGCGTAAGGGCCGCGGCTGACCTCGAAATACACGCGGGAGTTGCGCGCCTTGGGCGACAGCGACTGCGCCGCCGCCGACACGCTGGCGTCGATGACGCGCCACAGACGTGAGGCGCCGGCTTCTTCCGGCACCTCCAGCAGCACACCCAGCACCGACAACACGCGCCGCACGTCGGCATGGCTTTTGGGTTCCAGTGCCACCACCTTGATGCCCAGCGACTCCAGCCGCTGGCTCGCGCGCGAGGAGGTCGCCAGCAGCACCAGGTCGGGCCGGAGCGCGACGATGCCCTCGATGTTCGGGTCCAGCCCGCCGCCCATGATGGGCAGGCGACGCACGCTGGCCGGGTAGTTGGAAAAGCGGTCCACGCCGACGATGCGCTGGCACTGGTCGAGCGCGCAGACGCCTTCGGTCAGCGAGGGCAGCAGGCTGACGATGCGCTGCGGTGACTGCGTGAAGCTCACGCTGACACCGCGGTCATCGGTCACCTGCAGCGCATGGACGGCCGGTGCCAGCCCGATGAACATCAGCGTGAGGCACGCCGGCAGCCAGCAGAAAAATCGCAGCATCACGCGGCGCCTTTCAGGGTCAGTGGCAAACCGGCCGCCATGAAAGTGACACGTTGACAGGCGGCGGCCACGTCCTGGTTGAGGCGGCCCAGCGCGTCCACAAAGGCGCGGGTCTCGCGACCCATCGGAATCACGCCCAGCCCGATCTCGTTGCCGACCAGCACCAGGGGGCCGGGGCAACTCTGAATTGCTACCAAAAGCATAGCTGCTTGCCCTTGTGGATCATGGGCTGGCGGGCTATTTGGCTCTGAACTTTGAGCCGGCATCAGCAGGTTGGTCAGCCACAGCGTGAGGCAGTCGACAACCACCAGGCTGCGGGGACCGCTGTGCCGGGTGATCGCCTGGGCCAGGTGCACAGGCTCCTCCACCGTGACCATGGCCGGCACACGTTCGGCCCGGTCCTGCTGGTGGCGGGCGATGCGCTCGCGCATTTCCGCGTCCCAGGGCTGGCCGGTGGCGATCAGCACGGCCTGATGGTCGGGCGCGGCGTCCAGCCATGACCGCGCCAGCATCTCGGCGCGGCGCGACTTGCCGCTGCGCTGGCCGCCGAGGATCAGTTCGCTGCGCGCGATATCAGCCATGCTGGGCATCCCATTGCAGGATCAGGCGGTGGATCTGCTCCACCCCGTCGGTCAATGCCGCCGGCCCCGGCTGCAGGATATCGGCCGACTTGATCTCGAACAGTTGCTGCGTGCTGACGGCGTTGACGCCCTCCCAGCCGGCCCGGCCCCGCACATGCTCGGGGCGGAACTTGCGGCCGCACCAGGAGCCCAGAATGATGTCGGGGTTGCGCCGCACGATCTCGCCGCCGTCGGCAATGATGCGGTCCTTGCCCATGGGCTGCAACGCCAGTTCCGGGAAACAGTCGTCACCGCCGGCGATGCCGATCAGCTCCGACACCCAGGCAATCGCGCTGATGTGCGGGTCGTACCATTCCTCGAAAAACACGCGCGGCCGGCGCTTGAGCCTGGCCGCCGCGCGTTCGATGGCCAGCAGACGCTGCTGCATGCCCCGGATCAGCGCCAGGCCTTTGGCTTCCTGGCCGACCATGGCGGCCAGCTGGTACAGCATCGAAAAAATTTCCGCGACGCTGCGCTGGTTGAAGATGGTGACAGCAATGCCTTTTTTGATGAGCTGGGCAGCGATGTCGGCCTGCAGGTCGGAAAAGCCGATCACGCAATCGGGTTGCAGCGCCACGATCTTGTCGATCTTCGCATTCAGGAAAGCACTGACCTTGGGTTTTTCCGCGCGCGCGTGCGCTGGCCGCACGGTGTAGCCCGAGATGCCGACAATGCGGCGCTCTTCACCGAGCAGGTACAGCCACTCGGTCGGCTCCTCGGTCAGGCAGACGATGCGTTGGGGTCCGTACCCCGCCGTGCCGGCTTCCGAAGCCAGCGCGCGCCAGTTGGTGGAGACACTCATGGCTTGTCCTTCAGGAACAGCGAGGCCGCGGCAACCGGGTTGGAGGCAAACCAGGCGTGGAAGTAGCTGGCCTTCAGATTGTCCGCCGGGCCGGCCTGATACAGCGCCTCACCCTCGCCGCGCAGCTTGCGCCCGGGCGCGGCCTCGGTGCGTGCCACCGGCGCCAGTGGCGTGTCGCAGGTGGAGTAGTGAAAGGTGTGGCCGCGCAGCGTGCCGCCCGGCAGGCCGAGTTGTTGCGGACCCAGGGCAGCGATGCGTTGCTGCACCGTCACGCGGCCCGGCAGCACCCCCCACAGCGGAAAACGCTGCTTGTCGGCGGTGTCCAGTTCCTCGAACAGCGCCATCATGCCGCCGCATTCGGCCCAGACCGGCTTGCCGGCGGCCACATGGGCGCTGATGGCGGCTTTCATGGCGCTGTTGTCCGCCAGCGCCCGGCCATGCAGCTCGGGGTAACCGCCCGGCAGCCACAGGGCGTCGCAATCGGGCAGGCCCGGATCGGCCAGCGGTGAAAAGAAAACCAACCGGGCGCCGAGCGCGCGCAGGCAGTCGAGGTTGGCCGCATAGATAAAACAAAAGGCGGCGTCGCGCGCGACGGCAACCGTCAGGCCGGCAAGCAGCCCGGGCGTCGCAGGCCCCTCTGCCGCGACAACCAAGTCCACCGACCAGGCCTGCAACGCGCTGGCGTCCATCTGCCCCAACGGTGTGTCGGCGAGCGCATCGGCAGCGGCATCGAGCCGGGCCATGGCGTCATCCATCTCGGCGGACATCACCAGGCCCAGGTGCCGCTCGGGCAGATGAAAGGCCGGGCTGCGCATCAGCGCGCCCTGCCACTGGGCCGGATCGCGCAGGCTCTCCTCCAGCATCACCGCATGCCCGCTCGACGCCACCCGATTCGCCAGCACACCGGCAAAACGCAGGCCGTCGCGGTAGCCCTGCAGCCCCCAGGCCAGCGCGCCGAAGGTGCCGGCCATCGCGCCGGCGTCAATCACCGTCAGCACCGGCAGGCCGAAGCGCTGCGCCAGGTCGGCGGCGCTGGGCTGGCCGTCAAACAGGCCCATCACCCCCTCGACGATGACCAGATCGCTCTGCTGCGCGGCCGCGTGCAGGCGCTGCGCGCAATCAGCCTCGCCGGTCATCCACAGATCGAGCTGGTGCACCGGCGCGCCGCTGGCCAGCGCCAGCCAGTACGGGTCGAGAAAATCCGGCCCGCACTTGAACACCCGAACGCGCCGGCCCTGGCGCGTGTGCAGGCGTGCCAGCGCGCAGGCCACCGTGGTCTTGCCCTGACCGGAGGCCGGGGCAGCGATCAGGATGACGGGGCAGCGGGTGGATTCGGTCATGGTCCTAGAGGATTCTGTTAGCGGGGTGCCCATGCCAAACCGACATACACGGTGCGCCCCGCCATCGCGTAGGTGCCGGCGGTCTGGTACACCTTGTCTGCCAGGTTGTCCACCTTCGCGCTGAGCTTCCACTGGCTCGAGATCGCCCTGGACGCGCTGAGATTCAGAAGACCATAACCCGGCAGCACCGTGGTGTTGGCTACGGTATCGAAACGCTTGCCTGACAGCAGCACGTCAGCTGCCAGCGTCCAGCCTTCGAGGGTGGTGTCCACGCCCAGTGTCGCATGCCTGCGGGCACGTCGGGCCAGTTGCTTGTTCAAGGTCACATCCCTGGGGTTCTGGAGATCCAGCGATCCGTACAGACCCAAAGCCCCGACCTTTCCAGACGCCGAGAAGGTCACGCCCTGGTAGACGGCCTGGGCCGTGTTGGCGTAGCAGCCTGTCGCCGGGCGCGGGCATCCGCTTGCACCGGCGCCAGACAGGAAGGTCAGCAAGTTGCTGACCTTGTTGCGGTACACGACCACTCCGAACTCGCGGCTGCCCTGCGCGTATTTCAAACCGATCTCGCCGCTGCGCCCGGCCTCCGGCTGCAGCGTTGCCACGCCATACTGGCTGAAGCGCTGGTACAGCGTGGGCACGCGAAAGGAGGTGCCGGCGCTGGCCGACAACTTCAACTGCGGGCTCAGGGCCAGCGCATACGCGGCCGAGCCCGTGCTTTTACCGCCGAAGTCGCTGTCCTTGTCGTTCCGCGCATTGAGCTGAACCGTGTGGACGCCTGCGGACCAGGCATAACCGAGTCCCAGGCCACGCTGCGATTTGGACTTGTCCACACGCGGGGCGCTGGTCAGCACAAACTCGGCCTGCCTTTCCTCCAGCGTGGCGCTGAACAAATGGGCGCCGACCCTGTACTCGTTTTGCCAGAGCAGGTTGTTGCTCACGGTCCGGTCCATGGCGCCGCCTATGAGCTCTTCGCCTTCATCGAGCCCATGGCTCACGCCAACGTTCGTACTGTAACGGTCGGTCCATTGCGACTCGAGTTGCAGACCCGCCGTCTGCAAGCGGCTGAAACGCCGATAGTCACGCGTCAGCCCGCTGTCGTATTGCGAATCCATGCGGCTTTGCAACACGCTCGCCTGCAGGCGCTGGCCGGCAGCCAGCTGCAACCCGAGCTTGGCATTGGCGCTGCTGCTTTTGTAGCCGTCGTTGTCGGGATTCTGGCCGGCGATGGGTCGGGCGTTAAATCCCCTGCTGGCACCCTCGGATACACCGAAGGAATAGTCAAAGGCATCGACCGATCCGCTGGCCGAAAAGTCCGCCCTGCGCGTGCCCTGTGAACCATAACCCAGGCTGATGGAAGGCGCGAACGGCCCTTGCCCTTTTTTGGTGAAAATCTGGATCACGCCCGCAACCGCGTCTGACCCGTACACAGCGCTGGTGGGGCCGCGAACCACTTCAATGCGCTCAATCTGGGCCAGAGGAATGGCACTCCAGCTGGCACCGCCCGCGGTGGTATGGGAGTCCACGCGAACGCCGTCGATCAGCACCGCGGTATGGCGATTTTCACCACCACGAATAAACACACTGCTGTTGCTGCCGGCGCCGCCATTGCGGGTGATTTCAACACCCGGGACGCGCGCCAGCACGTCGACCAGACCCACCGCACCGCTGCGCTCGATGACCTCGCGCTCGATGATGCTGACGTCGGCGACAAGCTCGCCGACCGGTTGCGCGGTGCGGGTGGCGGTCACCACCGTTTCCGCGAGTTGGGCATCTGGCCGCGAGGGGGATTGGGAAAAGGCGGGAAAAGCAGCGGCCAGCGCCAGCGAAAGCGCGGCAGGGCGCGCATAAAAAACACAGGTTTTCATGGATGGAAACAATCAACAAAAAGCCCTCACCGGCTTCCCCGCCAGTGCATTGAGCGTTACGGCTGCAGCCCTTGCGGACGTGCAACCACCTTGTTGGCCGGTATCCGGGCTGACGGAACTGTCCCCATCGCCTTCCCAAGCGCTTGTTCAAAACGCTCAGTGGCTGTGATGGGGGCTGAATGCACCCTGAAGCTGAAATTCAGGGAAAAACACTCGTCCGTTTTACCGTTGCGGGGGCAGCGCAGGTTAAAAGTCGCGGCGCTTGCGGACCGGGGTGAACCCTGAACGCATGGCGAAAACTCCCTCCTGCTTCCCGTTGAACTGCAGCGTGTGAACCACACCGCGAGCACCAACAGGCGAGATTCTACGCCCCAAAACGCGGCAAACCCTACAATCACAAGGCCATGTCGAACCAAACCCACATCGACCAGATTGCCGAACGTGTCGAGCGGCTCCTGCTGCGCTACGAGGAATTGCAGCGCACCAACACCCTGCTCAGCGAACAGGTGCATGTGCTGACACAGGAACGCGATTCCCTGCGCTCGCGCCTGAGCGCCGCGCGCGCGCGCGTCGATGCCCTGCTCGAGCGCCTGCCCGACTCCTCCTCCCCGCTCACCCTGGGCGCCGCTTCCGCAAGAAGCACCGCCGGATCAGACTCATGAAGCAGCTCGACGTACAGATCATGGGCCAGAGCTACCTGCTCGGTTGCCCGGAAGGTGGCGAGGCGCGCTTGCTCGATGCGGTGGAAAAAGTCGATGCCGCGATGTGCAAGATCCGCGATGCCGGCAAGATCAAGGCGCGTGACCGCATCGCCGTGCTGGCGGCGCTGAACCTGGCTTTCGAGCTGTCCGAACTGGAAGCCAATGCGCTGAAGGTTTCACGCAGCGTCCCGGTGGCCGCGCCGGCTGCGGCCCGGGCCGAAACGCCAGGCACGGCGACAGCGCAGGCCGATGCGGCGCAGCCGCAACTGACGGCATTGCTGCAGCGGCTGGACAGCGCGCTCGGCGTGGATGGCCGCCTGCTCTAGCACCGCCTGTGTGCCGCGGCAAAGGCAGGCGCAAACACCCCGGGAGGCCCTGCACAGACTGCCGCAAGCGCCTACAATGAGTTCGTCTGCGGTGCGCACCGGGCTTTATATTTCCTTGAACCAATGCTCTACGAGCACGGGCTTGGTAAATTGTCCGGCAGGCGTGATCGTCTCGCGTTAGACGAACCCGAAACCTGACTGCCCTCGCCCACCTGAACCCCGGTTCAGGATGACGGTCCGGTGGCACTTGCAGACACCTTTTCTGATCCATCTTTCGGGCCCGGCCCGGCCCGAATGTTTCTTGAACCGCACCTTATTGCCGAACTCCTGCTGCTGGGCAGCGCCACCGGCTTTCTGGCCGGCCTGCTGGGCATCGGCGGCGGCATGCTGATGGTCCCGTTCATGACCTTCATCCTGACAGCCAAGGGCTACCCGGCGGACTACACCGTGAAGATGGCGGTGGCCACCTCGCTGGCCACCATCTGCTTCACCTCGATGTCCTCGGTGCGTGCGCACCATCGCCGCGGCGCCGTGTTGTGGCCCGTCGTGCGGCTGCTGGCCCCCGGCATCCTGCTGGGCGCGCTGGTCGGCGCGCAACTCGCCGTGGCGCTGCCGGGCAAGGTTCTGGGCGTCCTGTTCGCGGTGTTTGTGGCGTTTTCTGCCACGCAGATGTTCCTGGACCGCAAACCCAAACCGAGTCGCACCCTGCCCGGCCGCCTGGGCACCTTCGGCATGGGCTGGGTGATCGGCATGTTGTCCTCGCTGGTCGGCGCGGGCGGGGCCTTTGTTTCGGTGCCGTTCATGACCTGGTGCAATGTGAAGATCCACGATGCGGTGGGCACGTCGGCCGCACTCGGTTTTCCGATCGCGCTGGCCGGCACGCTCGGTTATATCTGGGCCGGCCAGGGCATGCCCGAAATGCCGCCGGGCTCCATCGGCTACCTCTACCTGCCCGGCTTGCTGGTGGTCTCGCTGGCCAGCATGTGCACCGCCCCGCTGGGTGCGCGCACCGCGCACCGCATGGACATCCGGCCGCTGAAAAAGGTGTTTGCCGTGGTGCTTTATGTTCTCGCGGCATACTTCCTGTTTCGCTAAAGCCATGCCCCCCACGCTTGCCACCTGGTGTACGGCGCTGCCCCCTGCGGGCAAGCGGCCCTGCCTCGAGGCGGCCCGGCGGCAGGCCCAGACCGTCCCCACCGCCGCAGGTAGTCACTCATGAAAATTGCATTCATCGGCCAGCAGGAGTTCGGCAAAGCCACGCTGGAAGCCTTTCTGGCACGCGGCGACGAAGTGGTCGGCGTCTTTTGTGTGCCGGAAAAGGCCGGCGCCCGGCCCGATGCCTTGCGGGTGGCCGCACAGGCCCTGCACCTGCCGGTGTTCCAGTTCAGCAGCCTCAAGAGCAGTTATGCAGAGCAAGCCATGCGCGACCTCCAGGCCGACATCGGCGTGATGGCCTATGTGGTGCAGTTCGCACCGCAGGCCTTTGTCAACATTCCGCGCTGCGGCACCATCCAGTTCCACCCGTCACTGCTGCCGCGGCACCGCGGGCCCTCGTCCATCAGCTGGCCGATGGCCCTGGGCGAAACCCGGACCGGCATCAGCATCTTCCGGCCCACCGATGGTCTCGACGAGGGCCCGCTGGTGCTGCAGAAATCCTGCGTCATCGGACCCGACGAAACCCTCGGCGAGCTCTACTTCAACAAGCTGTTTCCCCTCGGTGTGGCGGCGCTGCTCGAGGCCGCCGACCTGGTCACCACCGGCCGGCACCAGGAACACGCGCAGGATGAGTCGCAAGCCAGCTACGAAGGCTGGTTCCACGAGGAAGAGTCGCGCATCAACTGGGCCAACCATGTGGATCCGGTCTACAACCTGATCCGCGCCTGCAACCCGGCGCCCGGCGCCTGGACCATGCTCGGAGGAAGCCGCGTCTGGCTGTATGACTGCCGCAAACACCCGGTGCACCGCTTTGCCGGCGTTCGCGGCAAGCCCGGAGAGATCGCCGGTTTGACCGAAACCGGGCTGCTGATCAACGCGCACGGCGGCCAGATCGAAGTGCTCAAACTCAAGCCCGAAGGCGGCGTCAAAATGAATGCGGCGGAGTTTGCGCGCGAGCGCCAGCTGGTCAACCCTCCGGCCTGAGCCGGTTCATTTTTTCATGCGGGCCGGCACCGGCTTCGGCCGGTAACCGATGGTCTGCTCGATCAGCGCCCCGCCGTCGCTCATCAGAAAGGTCTTGAAGGCCTGCGCCACGGGTGTCAGCCGCTTGTTGCGCCGGTGCACCACGTACCAGTGCAGCATCAGCGGAAAGCCCTGCACATCGAGCACGCTGAGGCTGCCGACCTGCAGCTCACGGCTGATGGTGTGCGCCGACAGAAAACTCACGCCCATGCCGGCCATCACCGCCTGCTTGATGGTTTCCGTGCTCTTGATCTCCATCGCGATGTTGAGGTCGGCCAGATGGGCGCCGAAACCCTCTTCCATGGAGTTCCAGGTATCGGAGCCCTTTTCCCGCACCACAAAAGGCTCGCGCGCCAGCCGCGACAACGCAATCCGCTTCTTGCTGGCGAGCGGGTGGTCGGGCGCCGCCACCACCACATAGGGGTGTGGCGCAAATGGCTCGCTCACGGTGTCCAGGCCCAGCGGCGGGCGCACCATGATGGCCAGGTCGGTGAGGTTGTCGTTGAGCTGGCCCAGCAACTCCTCGCGGTTGCAGACGCCGAAATCCAGCGTGACGCCGGAATGGCGCCGCGCGAACTCGACCAGCAGCCGCGGCAGGAAGTAGTCGCCGGCGCTGATCACGGCCACGTTGAGTTTGCCGCCGGCGACGCCCTTGAACTGCGCCATGGCCTCCTCGACTTCCTTGAACTGCTGGATGATGATGCGGCTGGAATGCAGCATCTCCACGCCCGCTGGCGTGAGGTGAATCTTCTTGCCGAGCTGCTCGAACAGCGGCAGGCCGGCGTGGTCTTCCAGCTTCTTCACCTGGATCGAGACCGCAGGTTGCGACAGGTGCATTTCCTCGGCAGCCCGCGAAAAACTCAGGTGGCGGGCCACCGACTCGAAAACCTTGAGCTGGCGCAGTGTGGCGTTTTTCATAAGGCCCAATGTATAACTTATAGATTATCGATAGTATCAAATACTTTAACTATCGCTAATCATCCTTCCTGCCTACATTTGCGTCAAGCCCGGCGCAAAAAGCGCCGCCACGCCGACCAGAGCGCACACCACCAGGAGAATCCTCATGCTCAATGCCCTGCTTTCCCAGACCGCCGCCGGTCAGGCCGCCGAGGCCCACCGCCACGCCTACAACGCCGCGTTCGAGCAGCTGGGCCTGACCTGGTACTGGGATGCCGCCACCTACACCCGCCTGCAGGCCCATGGTCGCGACGGCGTGCGGGTCTACCTCGAGACCGAGCAAGCCCATCTTCTGCGCGCCTATGAAGCCGATTTTCTGGTCGACGCCATCGAGACCACCCAGGCCCGCTGTTATGCAGGCATGGCCCGACAGGCCCCTCCTGCACCGGCCCATTGGGCCGTGAGTCCGCACATGCCCGCCTCCTCCAGCCGGCACAACGCCGCGTCCGGCGCCTCGACCCATCGCGCGCCCACCAGCGCCCTGAGCTGAAAGCACCGGATGACCAATCACTGGGTACGGTTCAGGGAAGATCAGGGTGTGGGCTTCGGCATCCTGCAGGGCGAGCAGATCCGGGTCTGCGAAGGCGACATGTTCATTCGGGCTATCCCGACCAACCGGCTGGTTCCCCTGGCCGGCGTCGAGTTGCTGACGCCGGTTCAACCCACCAAGGTCATCGCCCTGTGGAACAATTTCCACGCGCTGGGCGAGAAACTGGGACTTCCGGTGCCCGACGAACCCCTGTACCTGATCAAATCGCCCAACGCCTACCTGGCACCCGGCGGGACCATTCGCAAGCCGCCCTGCGACGGCAAGGTGGTTTTTGAGGGTGAGTTGGGAATTGTGATCGGCAAGACCTGCAAGCAGGTGCCCGTGAACGAGGCCCTCGGCCATGTGTTCGGCTACACCTGCGCCAACGACGTGACCGTGGCCGACATCCTGAACCGCGATGCGTCGTTTGCCCAATGGGTGCGGGCCAAGGGCTTCGACACCTTCTGCCCGTTCGGCCCGGTGGTGGCCACCGGGCTGGATCCGTCGAAACTGGTGGTCAGGACCCTGCTCAACGGTGAAGTCCGCCAGGACTATCCGATCAGCGACATGCGCTTTTCAGTGGAGCAACTGGTCAGCCTGATTTCACAGGACATCACCCTGTTCGCGGGCGATATCATCCTCTGCGGCACGTCGGTGGGTGTCGGATCCATGAAACCGGGAAGCACGGTCGCGGTGGAAATTGCCGGCATCGGCAGGCTCAGCAACCGGTTTGAATAACAGATTCAGGGAGAACGGTGTGAAGATTGCGATCATTGGAGCCGGTGCCATCGGCGGGTATGTGGGCGTGAAGCTGGCGCTGGCCGGTGAGGACGTGACGTTCATTGTGCGCGGCGCCAACCTGGACGCCATCCGCAGGAACGGCATGAAACTCATCATGCATGATGGCAGCGAACACGTCGCCGCCGACGTCAAGGCCACCAACAACTATGCCGAAGCAGGCCCGCAGGACATGGTGATCCTCGCGATGAAGGCACACCAGGTCGAGGCGGTGGCCGGCGACCTGCCCAAACTGTTCGGACCGCACACCACCGTGGTGACCATGCAAAACGGCATTCCGTACTGGTATTTCCACAAACACGGCGGACCGCTCGAGGGCAGCCAGGTGCGCAGCGTTGACCCGACCGGCATCCTGATCGACAGGATCCCGCCACAGCGGGTGATCGGTTGCGTGGTGTATCCGGCCTCGGAACTGGTGGCACCGGGCGTTGTCCGGCACATCGAGGGCGACCGCTTTCCGGTCGGCGAACTCGACGGCACAAGCAGTGAGCGGGTCACGCAGATTTCAGAATGTTTTTCGAAAGCCGGCTTCAAGGCGCCGGTCCTCGACAACATCCGCTCCGAAATCTGGCTCAAACTCTGGGGCAACCTGACCTTCAACCCCATCAGCAGCCTGACGCACTCCACCTTGCAGGACATCTGCGAATTCCCGCTGTCCCGCGAATTGGCGGCCAACATGATGCGCGAAGCCCAGGACGTTGCCCACAAGCTGGGCATCACCTTCCGCGTGACGCTGGAAAAACGCATTGCGGGCGCCGAGAAGGTGGGCAAACACAAGACGTCCATGCTGCAGGACATCGAGGCCGGGCGCGCCCCCGAAATCGACGCGCTGGTCGGCTCGGTGGTGGAACTGGGCCGCCTGACAGACACACCGACGCCCCACATCGACACCCTGTATGCACTGGTCAAGCTGCTCGCCCGGACCATCCACGAGGAAAGCGGCCAGGTGCGGCTGCAACTGGCCGCCTGAGCCCGGTCCCGCCCCGGGTCAGGGCTCGGTGGCGAGTGACTTTTTCATCGCCTGCACGGTTGCGTCGGACGGCGTTGCAAACTCGTACTTGGCACCGAGATCCAGCGCCTTGAGCAGCAGGGCATTGGTGGTTTTCAGGGACGTGAACTGAACCGCCGCCTTCTTCACCACATCGGCCGGCGCGTTGGGATGAACATACAACCCATAACCCCAGCTCGCATTGGTCGTAGGCACCACCACCAGTTGGGCCATGTGGATGCGTTCATCCGTTCCGTGATGGTTCTTCATGCTGGCGGACTGCGCCGATTGAAGCCGGGTGATCAGGCCCACCCACCTGTCCGCCTGCCAGTGGAAGGCCGCCTTGGTGGGCAGGTAACTCTGGCCCAGGCCCTGCTGCGGCATGACCTCGACCACGGTTCCACAAAATTTCTCGGCCTTCACCAGCGAGGTGGTCACGCCGCTTTTCATGCCGAAACAGCTGGTTGTCTTGAGCTTGGCCAGCACCTTGGCCTGTTGCTCGGGCGGCAGGGACTTCAGGTCAACCGGCTTGCCGTCCTTCACCGTCCCGATGTCCGCCAGAATCAGCACCGCCGACTGGATCGGATCCACGTTGATGGCCACCGGCCGGTATGCCGAAGCCAGGCCCACCACGGGATTGCCATAGACCCAGCACGGTGGCACCGGTTTTTTGATGGCCGTCAGCACATCCTGTGTCTCGCGGATATTCAGGACCGGCGCGACAGACAGTCCGGTCGGACGGACAAAATCGATCAATTCCCGAAGTGCACTCTCGGTCTGGGAAGCTCCCTCGCCCCGAATGACTTGCGGATTGAGGTACAGGCCACCTTCGCACGACTGCGCGTGCACAGAGACCGAAAACGGCAACAAAAGCACCAGCAGCAATCGCTTGTTCATGGTTTGTCTCTTTTTGTAAAAATTTATGTAGCCCATCAATTGGGTGCACGATGTACCCGAACTCAAATTCATCCTACTGCGCTCATCAGAAATTTCGCCTAGGGAGTAACGCTATCGGCCGCATCACGGCAGCGAAGGCACCCCCCGGACAAACCCTGACGTCCTCTCGAAAATTGGGCAAACTTGACCCCCGTCAAGAATTTTTGACGCAGTTGGTAAGACCATATCGATGTGATACGTTTCAGTCAGGGAATCAACAAGAATTCCCGGCTTCAATTCAGTTAACCAACACAGGAGACAACGCAATGAAAAGCAGACTCGCAATGATCAAAAGCAGCCTTGCAACGGCTGCGGCAGGCGCAATCGCAGCGATGGCATTGGGAACGGTTTCGGCACACGCCGCCTGGGAACCCACCAAGCCGGTCGAATTCGTTGTCCCGGCGGGCACCGGTGGTGGTGCCGACCAGATGGCCCGGCTGATGCAGGGCATTGTCATCAAGCACAAGCTGATGAAAGAGCCGCTGATCGTCGTCAACAAGTCTGGCGGCGCCGGCGCCGAAGGTTTCCTGGAGGTGAAAGGTGCGACCGGCAATCCGCACAAAATCATCATCACGCTGTCCAATCTTTTCACCACACCGCTGGCCACCGGCGTTCCCTTCAACTGGCGCGACATGACGCCGGTGTCCATGATGGCCCTCGACCAGTTCGTGCTGTGGGTCAATGCGGAAAATCCGGCCAAGAATGCCAAGGACTACCTGGCAGCGGTGAAGGCCGCGGGTCCGAGCAAGATGAAGATGGGTGGCACCGGCTCCAAGCAGGAAGACCAGATCATCACCGTCGGCATCGAGCAGGCCACCGGCACCAAGTTCATCTACATCCCGTTCAAGGGCGGCGGTGAAGTGGCCGTTCAGCTCGTCGGCAAACATGTGGACTCTTCGGTGAACAACCCGATCGAGGCGGTGGCCCAGTGGCGTGCCAACCAGCTCCGTGCACTGTGTGTTTTCGATGAAAAACGCATGACCTACAAAACCAAGGTCACCGACACCATGTCCTGGGCCGATATCCCGACATGCAAGGAAGCCGGCGTGCCCACCGACTACACCATGTTGCGCGGAATCTTCATGGCGCCCGGCGTGTCCAAGGATCAACTCCAGTTCTATGTCGATCTGCTCAAGAAAATCCGCGATACGCCTGAGTGGAAAGACTACATGGAAAAAGGCGCGTTCAACCAGACCACCATGTCCGGCGACGAATATGCGAAATGGCTGGGTGCTGCAGAGCAACGCCACCGCGAGTTGATGAAGGAAGCCGGCTTCATCGCGAAGTAAGAGAAGAAAGCCCCCGTTCGCGGGGCTTTCCCTGCGGACCGGCATCTGCCGGTCCGACATTCAATCAAGTCGCCCTGGTCCAGGGCGCGTAAATCCAACGGAGTTGCTCATGGAGCCAAACCAAGAATCCGGCGCGGAACACCGCACGGGCGTCGCGACCTATGTCATTGAAGCCATCGTGGCCGCCGGCATTGTCATCATGGGGGGAGTGGTGCTCCAGGGCAGCTGGGCACTCGGATCGGGCTGGACCAGCGACGGACCAGGCCCCGGCTACTTCCCGTTTTACATTGGCATCATCCTGTGCGTTTCCGGCGTGGGCACCCTGTACCAGGCGCTGTTCGGAAAAAACCGGAACACCGACGTGTTCGTTGACAGCGAACAACTGCGGCGCGTACTTTCAGTCCTGCTTCCGGCCCTGGTCTACGTGCTGGCCATCCAGTTTGTCGGACTGTATGTCGCATCGGCTGTCTACATTGCGCTGTTCATGATCATTCTGGGCAAATTCTCGCCAATCAAGAGCGTGATCACCTCGCTGATTGTGGTTGTGCTGTTTTTCTTCATGTTCGAGGTCTGGTTCAGGGTTCCCCTGTTCAAGGGCCAGTTCGACCCGCTGAGCTTTCTCGGCTACTGAGCCCTCCTTCATCGCACCGAGCCTACTGAACCTTTACTGACCGGATATCGAAATGGAAGAACTAAACTCGCTTTTTCACGGATTCAGCGTCATCCTGACGCCGATGAACATCCTCCTGATGTTCGTGGGCATCATCCTTGGCGTGCTGATCGGCGTACTGCCCGGCCTGGGCGGCGCCAACGGTGTGGCCATCCTGCTGCCCCTGACGTTCACGATGTCGCCGACATCGGCCATCATCATGTTGTCGTGCATCTATTGGGGCGCACTGTTTGGGGGAGCCATCACCTCCATCCTTTTCAACATTCCGGGTGAACCCTGGTCGGTCGCCACCACCTTTGACGGCTACCCGATGGCCCAGCAAGGCAAGGCCGGCGCCGCACTCACCGCAGCCTTCACCTCATCGTTCATTGGTGCCTTCGTTGCCGTGGTGATGATCACCTTTCTGGCGCCTCTGGTCGCCAAGTTCGCGCTGAAGTTCGGTCCCCCCGAGTTTTTTGCGGTCTACCTGCTGACCTTCTGCAGCTTCGTCGGCATGGGCAAGGGCTCTCCCTTCAAGATCCTGGCGTCGATGACCATCGGCTTCGCGCTGGCATCCGTCGGCATGGATACCGTGACCGGCCAGTTGCGCCTGACCTTTGGCATCCCCGACCTGATGCGCGGCTTTGACTTCCTGATCGCCGTGATTGGCTTGTTCGGCATCGGCGAGATCCTGCTGTCCATGGAAGAAGGCCTCGCATTCTCCGGAAAAAGCGCGAAGATCGACCCCAAGGTCGTGCTGGAAACATGGAAAAAACTGCCGAAATACTGGATGACCTCGATCCGCAGCTCGCTGATCGGCATCTGGATGGGCATCACCCCCGGCGGCGCCACACCGGCCTCCTTCATGAGCTACGGCCTGGCCAAGAAAATGTCCAAAAACGGCTCGAAGTTCGGCACCGGCGAACTCGAGGGTGTGATCGCACCGGAAACCGCTGCGCACGCGGCCGGCACCAGCGCCCTGCTGCCCATGCTGGCCCTGGGCATTCCCGGCTCGCCAACCGCGGCAGTGCTGCTCGGCGGTCTGCTGATCTGGGGCCTGCAGCCCGGCCCTCTGCTGTTCGTTGAACAAAAGGACTTCGTCTGGGGCCTGATCGCCAGCATGTACCTGGGCAACCTGGTGGGGCTGATTGTGGTGCTGACCACCGTGCCACTGTTCGCGTCCATCCTGCGGATCCCGTTTTCCATCATTGCTCCGGTGATCGTCGTGATCTGCGCGATCGGCGCCTACACCGTTCACAACGCGATGCTGGATATCTGGTTCATGATGCTGTTCGGCGTCATCGGCTATCTCTTCAAGAAGCTGGACTACCCGCTCGCGCCGCTGGTGCTGGCCCTGGTTCTCGGAGACAAGGCAGAAGACTCCTTCCGCCAGGCCATGCTGGTTTCTCAAGGCGAAATGTCCATCATGTGGTCCAACCCACTGGTCGGCGGCATCACGACACTCGCCCTGGTGCTGCTGTTCTGGCCACTGATTTCCCGTCTCATCGCCAAGGTCCGTCCGCCCAAGAAAGACGAGTTTGCGGCGGAGCAACCGGTGGACTGACAGTCCCCGCGACCACAAAAAAGCCGGGTAGGTCACCCGGCTTTTTTTATGCGCGCTTCGATTCCACCGTCAGATTTTTCCGCGCTGCTTGAGCCGGCTCAGGGTTTCTGCGGAGAGATTCATGTAGGACGCCAGTTCCTTCTTCGGAATGCGGTCAAACAGCTCCGGATGCTTGCGCAGGAAGCGCTTGACGCGCCCCGGCGCATCCAGCAAATGCAGCGTGATGGTGTGCGCCATGATTTCGCTCATCAGGCGCATGACGTAATACTCGAAGGACTGCTTGATCTCGTAGTGTCGCTCGAGAAAAGCCACCCAGTCGGTCAGCGGCAGCTTGGCTACCCGCACCTTGGTCACACACACGGTGCTGTAGGGCGTGGGCGTACCCAGGCGCCAGGCCGCGTAACTGGTCTCCATGTCGCGCTCATCGGCGAAACGCAGGATCATTTCCTTGGCTTCCTGGTTGGTCACAACGCGCTTGAGGATGCCCTCGAGAATGAAATACTGTTCCATCTCATGGGCCCCCTGATGCAGCAAGGTGTCACCTTTTTGCGCGTCGACGATGACCAGGCAAGACTCCAGTTCAGCGCTCTGCTCTGCCGTCATCCCCTTGAGAACCAGGTTTTGTCCAAGCTGGACACGAATGACATTTCTATCGGGATGGTTTTGTACAGACAGCATGACGACTTAGGGTTGGGGCAGATCCGGATTTAGGCCGTATTCGGGACGGCCGAATACAACGAAAATTGACCGTGGTCAATAGAGAAACCAGAATCGATTCCTATGATACCCCGACGGTGCAAAAGACCTGTCCGGCTGAGGTAGCGGGATGGCGATTCCCCAGTGGAAACCCTGACTTCCCCGCTGGTCTTTGGCAACCTGATGCTGCCGGCCTTGTTGCTCCATCCTTACCGAAGTCAAACGAAGAGACATCCATCATGACCAACGACACGCAATCAACAGAACAGACCGACGGGTTTCAACTTGTCATCGACGCCCTGAAACTCAACGGCCTCACCACCATCTACGGGCTGCCGGGCATTCCGGTCACGGACCTGACCCGCAAGATGCAGGCTGAAGGCATGCGCGTGATTTCGTTCCGCCACGAGCAAAACGCTGGCAACGCCGCCGCCGCCGCCGGCTTCATGACCGGCAAGCCCGGCATCTGCCTGACGGTGTCCGCCCCTGGCTTCCTGAACGGCTTGACCGCGCTGGCCAACGCCACCACCAACTGCTTCCCCATGATCCTGATCAGCGGCTCCAGCGAGCGCGAGATCGTCGATCTGCAACAGGGTGACTACGAGGAGATGGACCAGCTGGCCATTGCCAAGCCTCTGTGCAAGGCCGCCTTCCGCGTGCTCAATGCCGAAGACATCGGTGTGGGCATCGCCCGCGCCATCCGCTCCGCCGTCTCCGGCCGCCCGGGCGGTGTGTACCTGGATCTGCCCGCCAAGCTGTTCGGCCAGGCCATGGACGCCGCGGCCGGCAAGGCTTCGCTGATCAAGGTGATCGATGCCGCCCCGCGCCAGATCCCGGCCCCGGACGCCGTCAAGCGTGCCCTGGACCTGCTCAAGAGCGCGAAGAAGCCCCTGATCCTGCTGGGCAAGGGCGCCGCTTACGCCCAGGCCGACGCCGACATCAAGGCCCTGATCGAGAAGACCGGCATCCCCTACCTGCCCATGTCCATGGCCAAGGGCATCCTGCCCGACACCCATGAACAGTGTGCCTCGGCCGCCCGCTCCTTCGTGCTGCCGGAAGCCGACGTGGTGCTGCTGGTCGGCGCGCGCCTGAACTGGCTGCTCTCGCACGGCAAGGGCAAGACCTGGGGCGGGCAGGGCCACAAAAACGCCGGTGGCCAGAAGTTCATCCAGATCGACATCTCCCCGACCGAGGCTGACAGCAATGTGGCCATAGACGCCCCGATGGTCGGCGACATAGGTTCCTGCGTTTCGGCCCTGCTCGCAGGCATCGGCTCCAGCTGGGCCAAGGCCCCGGCCGAATGGACCAGCGCCGTCGCCGACCGCAAGAACAAGAACGTCGCCAAGATGGCAGAAACGCTGGCGAAGAACCCGGCTGTGATGAACTACCACAGCTCGCTCAACGTGGTGCGCGACATCGTCAAGGCCAACCCGGACGCCATGCTGGTCAACGAAGGCGCCAACGCGCTGGACTTCACCCGCAGCATCGTCGACATGTACAAGCCGCGCAAGCGCCTGGACGTCGGCACCTGGGGCGTCATGGGCATCGGCATGGGCTTTGCCGTGGCTGCCGCCGTGGAAAGCGATCAGCCAGTCATCGCCATCGAGGGTGACAGCGCCTTTGGTTTTTCCGGCATGGAAGTCGAAACCATCTGCCGCTACAACCTGCCGGTCTGCATCGTCGTCATGAACAACAACGGCGTCTACCGCGGCGATGAAGTGAATGTAACCGGCGGCAAGGATCCGTCGCCCCTGGTGTTCGTCAAGGGCGCACGCTACGACAAGATGATGGAAGCCTTCGGTGGCGTCGGCGTGCAAGCCACCACCCCGGCCGAATTGCGCCGCGCCATGGAAGAAGCCATCAAGTCGCGCAAACCGACCCTGATCAATGCCATCATTGACGAAACCGCGGGAACGGAAAGTGGCCGGATCACCAGCCTGAACCCGCAAAGCGCCAAGAAGAAGTAACCCGAGTCACCTTTAGGAGAAATCAAATGAGCAACAAACCCCTCGCAGGTATCAAAATCATCGACTTCACCCACGTTCAGGCCGGTCCCGCCTGCACGCAGATGCTGGCCTGGTTCGGCGCTGACGTGATCAAGGTCGAGCGTCCTGGCTCTGGCGACGTCACCCGCAGCCAGCTGCGCGACATCGAAGGTGCTGACGCGCTGTACTTCACCATGCTCAACAGCAACAAGCGCGGCCTGACGCTGGACACCAAGAAGCCGGAAGGCAAGGAAGTGCTGGAGCGGCTCATCAAGGAATCCGACGTGATGGTCGAGAACTTTGGTCCCGGCGCGCTGGACCGCATGGGTTTCACCTGGGAACGCATTCAGGAACTCAACCCGAAAATGATCCTGGCA
Source organism: Polaromonas sp. (assembly GCA_013824015.1). GTDB lineage: Bacteria > Pseudomonadota > Gammaproteobacteria > Burkholderiales > Burkholderiaceae_C > Polaromonas. The sequence goes on along the minus strand of PNNC01000063.1, from coordinate 16,022 downwards.
TCGGTCAAGGGCTTTTCTGACGGCCACCATTACGAAGACCTGAAGGTCTACGAAAACGTGGCCCAGTGCGCAGGCGGCGCAGCATCCACCACTGGCTACTGGAAGGGCGAGAACTCAGGCCCCACCATTTCGTCTGCCGCTCTGGGCGACAGCAACACCGGCATGCACCTGGCCATCGGTATTTTGACGGCCTATATCGGCCGCCAGCAGACCGGCAAGGGCCAGAAGGTCGCCGTGTCCATGCAGGACAGTGTGCTCAACCTGTGCCGCGTCAAGATGCGCGACCAGTTGCGTCTGGACAACCTCGGCTACCTGGAAGAGTACCCGCAGTACCCGCACGAAATGGAAGCCTTCAAGGACGGCGTGGTGCCGCGTGGCGCCAATGCCGGCGGCGGCGGGCAACCCGGCTGGATTCTGAAATGCAAGGGCTGGGAGACCGACCCCAACGCCTACATCTATTTCACGGTCCAGGGTCACGCCTGGGAGCCGATCTGCGACGCGCTGGGCAAACCCGAGTGGAAAACCGACCCCGCCTACACCACGGCCAAAGCACGGCAGCCCCACATCATGGACATCTTCGCCACGATTGAAGCTTTCATCGCTGACAAGACCAAGTTCGAAGCCGTGGACGTCTTCCGCAAGTTCGACATTCCCTGCGCGCCCGTGTTGTCGATGAAGGAGTTGTTGCACGACGAGTCCCTGCGCGCCAGTGGCTCCATCGTTGAAGTACCGCACAAGGTGCGCGGCAGCTACTTCACCGTGGGCAGCCCGATCAAGTTCTCCGACACCAAGCCGGAAGTCACGGCATCGCCACTGCTGGGCGAACATACCGACGAAGTTCTGGCCGAACTCGGCTACAGCAAGGACCAGATCGCAGCCATGCACACGGCCAAAGCGGTCTGATTCGGGAAAGTGGAGGCCTTGGTCGTCAAGGCTTGAAAAAGACGGCGTTCACATGAGCGCCGTCTTTGTTTGAGGCACATGCCAGCTTATTTGCCAGCACCACGAATGGACCTATGCAAACAACAACCGACCTGAAACAGCTGGTGGAAGCCGTTGGCGATGCCATCGTCGCCTCGGACGCCGGCGGCGCCATCAGCTTGTGGAACCCGGCCGCGCAGCGCATGTTCGGGTTCACCGAAGACGAGGCCCTGGGCCAGTCGCTGGACATCATCATTCCGCAGCGCCAGCAGCAGCGCCACTGGGACGGTTACCACAAGACCATGGCGACCGGCCAAACCCGTTACGGCAACGATGTGCTGCGTGTTCCCGCGGTTCACAAGGATGGGCACACCCTGTCGATCGCCTTCACCGTGGCCCTGCTTCACGCCGACGACGGCAAGGTTTCGGCGATTGTGGCGGTCATCCGCGACGAAAGCAGCCGTTTTGCCGAAGAAAGAGCCCTGAAAAAACGCCTGACCGAACTTGAAATGCAACTCGCTGCTCCGGGCAAAACTGCCTGAACCTGAACGCATGTACCCAGTGATTAACATAGGGGTAAAACCGGCCGCCAGCGCTGCCGGAAGCAGCTTTGAGCACCCTATTTCAACTTTCAGGCAGGAATTTCATGAGTAAAGCACTAGACGGCGTCCGCATCCTCGATTTCACCCACGTCCAGTCCGGCCCGACCTGCACCCAGTTGCTGGCCTGGTTTGGCGCGGATGTGATCAAGGTAGAGCGTGCCGGCGAGGGCGACGCCACCCGCGGCCAGCTGGTCGACATTCCCGGTGTGGACAGCCTGTACTTCACCATGCTGAACCACAACAAGCGCTCGATCACGCTGAACACCAAGAATGCCAAGGGCAAACAGGTGCTCGACGAGCTGATCAAGACCTGCGACGTGCTGGTGGAAAATTTCGCACCGGGCGCGCTGGACCGCATGGGCATCACCTGGGAGCACATCCAGGCACTCAACCCGCGCATGATTGTGGCTTCGGTCAAGGGTTTCGGCCCGGGCCCCTATGAAGATTGCAAGGTGTACGAAAACGTCGCGCAGTGTGCCGGCGGCTCGGCATCAACCACCGGCTTCGACGACGGTCCACCCATGGTGACGGGGGCCCAGATCGGCGACAGCGGCACCGGCCTGCACCTGGCGCTCGGCATCATGGCCGCGCTGTTCCAGCGCACCACCACCGGTCGCGGCCAGAAAGTCCTGGCCCCGATGCAGGACGCTGTGCTCAACCTGTGCCGCGTCAAGCTGCGCGACCAGCAGCGCCTGGAACGCACCGGCACCATGCATGAGTACCCGCAATATCCCGACGGAAAGTTCGGTGAGGCGGTGCCGCGTGCCGGCAACGCCTCCGGCGGAGGTCAGCCAGGTTCCATCCTGAAGTGCAAGGGCTGGGAAACCGACCCCAATGCCTATATTTATTTCATCACACAGGGCGCCGTGTGGCCGGCCGTGTGCAAGGTCATCGGCGAAGAGGGCTGGATCACCGACGAGGCCTATGCCACCGCCGCGGCCCGCCTGCTGCACCTGAAGCCCATTTTCGCGCGGATTGAACAGTGGACCATGACCAAGACCAAGTTCGAGGCCATGGACATCCTGAACAAATACGACATCCCCTGCGGTCCCATCCTGTCGATGAAGGAAATTGCCGAGGAACCCGCACTGCGGGCCACCGGCACCATCGTCGAGGTCGACCACCCGACGCGCGGCAAGTACCTGACCGTGGGCAACCCGATCAAGCTGTCCGACAGCCCCACCGAAGTCACGCGCTCACCCCTGCTCGGTGAACACACGGACGAGGTGCTGACACAGCTCGGTTTCAGCGCCGAATACATCGCCGAATTACGCACCGAACACGTCATCTAGCGGGTTCACCCGCGCACTCACAAATCAACAGCCCACATGAACTATCCCGTCATCCCCATCGCCGTCCTGGAGGCCTCCTCCAAGCAGAGAAAACGCCAGGCGCCCAAGGGCCGCCGCGTCGACCCAGCGGCGCTGGCCGATGTGCAGCAGTTGCTGGGCAGCGAGTCGCGTCAGGCCGATCTGCTGATCGAGCACCTGCACAAGCTGCAGGACCACTTCGGTCACCTGTCGGCCGCCCACCTCGCGGCGCTGGCGCAGGAAATGCGCCTGGCGCAGACCGAGGTGTACGAGGTCGCGACTTTCTATCACCACTTCGATGTGGTCAAGGAAGGTGAAGCCGCCCCGGCGCCGCTGACCGTCAGGGTCTGTGACGGCCTGTCCTGCGAATTGGCGGGCGCCCAGGACCTGCTGGCCAAACTGCCGGGCCTGCTGGGCCGGGAGATCCGGGTCATCGCCGCACCCTGTATCGGACGCTGCGAACAGGCCCCGGCGGCCGTCGTTGGGCAAAACCCGGTCCCTAACGCCACCTGTGAATCCGTGATGGCCACCGTCGCGGCCGGCGCGGTCAAACATGTGCCCGAGGGTTTTGTGGACCTGGCCGCCTACCAGGCGGCCGGCGGCTATGCGCTGCTCCAGCAATGTGTGTCCGGCCAGCAGGACGTCGAGGCGGTCATCAAGACCATGGAAGACTCCGGCCTGCGCGGCCTGGGCGGCGCCGGTTTTCCCTCGGGCCGCAAGTGGCGCATCGTGCGGGCCGAACAGGGCCCGCGCCTGATGGCGGTCAACATCGACGAGGGCGAACCCGGCACCTTCAAGGACCGCGTCTACCTGGAGCGCGACCCGCACCGTTTCCTCGAGGGCATGCTGATCGCCGCCTGGGCGGTCGGCATCGAGAAAATTTATGTCTACCTGCGCGACGAATACCACGGCTGCCGCAACATGCTGGAAGCCGAGCTCGACAAACTGCGGGCATCGCCGCTGATGGCCGGCATGCCGGCGGTCGAACTGCGCCGCGGCGCCGGCGCCTACATCTGTGGCGAAGAGTCGGCCATGATCGAGTCCATCGAAGGCAAACGCGGCATGCCGCGACTGCGCCCGCCCTATGTGGCCCAGGTCGGCCTGTTCGGCCGCCCCACGCTGGAACACAACTTCGAAACCCTGTACTGGGTGCGCGACATCCTGGAAAAAGGCGGCGAATGGTTTGCCTCGCACGGCCGCAACGGCCGCAAGGGCCTGCGTTCCTTCTCGGTCTCGGGCCGCGTGAAGCAGCCCGGCGTGAAACTGGCGCCTGCCGGCATCACCATCCAGGAGCTGATTGACGAGTATTGCGGCGGCATGCTGGACGGCCAGACCTTCTACGCCTACCTGCCCGGCGGCGCCTCCGGCGGCATCCTGCCGGCCACCATGAACACCATCCCGCTGGATTTCGACACGCTGCAGCCCTATGGCTGTTTCATCGGCTCGGCCGCCGTCATGGTGCTGTCCGACCAGGACACCGCCACCGACGCCGCGCGCAACATGATGCGTTTTTTCCACCATGAGTCCTGCGGCCAGTGCACGCCCTGCCGGGTCGGCACAGCCAAGGCGGCGCACCTGATGGAACAACCCAAATGGGACCTCGCCCTGCTGGCCGACCTGTCGCTGGTGATGCGCGACGCATCGATCTGCGGCCTGGGCCAGGCAGCGCCCAATCCCATGGACTGCGTCGTGAAGTACTTCGCGCATGAACTGTGAGCCCCCACGCTTGTCACTTCGTGTACCACGCTGCCCCCCGAGGGGGCTGGCTTTGCTTGGGGCGGCCCGGCGCTGCGGCGCTGGCCTCGCGCCGACCGAACGTCTTTAAGGATCCAACATGAATGCAATCACACGACAGGAACTGGCCGAACTCGACGCGCCGCTGGTGAGCTTCAGCCTCAACGGTCGCGAAGTCCAGGGCCGTGCCAACGAATCCCTGCTGCAGGTCGCCAAACGCGAGGGTGTGGAAATTCCCCACCTGTGTTTCAAGGAAGGCATGGAGGCCGTCGGCAACTGCCGCTCCTGCATGGTCGAGATCAATGGCGAACGGGTGCTGGCGCCCTCCTGCTGCCGCGCGCCCGCAGCCGGCATGAAAGTCGTCACCGACAGTGAACGCGCCGTAGCCTCGCAAAAGCTGGTGCTCGAGCTGCTGCTGTCGGACATGCCCGAGAAGGACTACACGCGCCACAACGAGGTGGACCAGTGGGCCGCCAAAATCGGCGTCGGCAAGCCACGCTTTGAGGCGCGCCAGCAGGTGCGCCAGGATTTGTCGCATCCGGCCATCGCCGTCAATCTCGATGCCTGCATCCAGTGCACGCGCTGCCTGCGTGCCTGCCGTGACGAGCAGGTCAACGATGTGATCGGTCTGGCCTTCCGCGGCGACCAGGCCAAGATCGTGTTCGACATGGACGATGCCATGGGCGCATCGACATGCGTGGCCTGCGGCGAGTGTGTACAGGCCTGTCCCACCGGCGCGCTGATGCCGGCGCGCGAGGCGGCCCTCGCCGTCCCGGACAAGCAGGTCGAATCGGTCTGTCCGTATTGCGGCGTCGGCTGCCAGCTCACCTACAACGTGAAGGACGACAAGATCCTGTTTGTCGAAGGCCGCGACGGCCCCGCCAACCATGAGCGCCTGTGTGTCAAGGGCCGTTATGGCTTCGACTACGCGCACCACCCGCACCGCCTGACCAAGCCCCTGATCCGCCGTGAAGGCGTGCCGAAAACCGGCGACTTCACGATGGACCCGGACCGCGTGATGGATGTGTTCCGCGAAGCCAGCTGGGAAGAGGCGCTGGAATTTGCCGGCGGCAAGCTGGCCGCCATCCGTGACCAGTACGGCAAGAAGTCACTCGCCGGCTTCGGCTCGGCCAAGGGCAGCAACGAAGAGGCCTATCTGTTCCAGAAACTGGTGCGCACCGGCTTCGGCAGCAACAACGTGGACCACTGCACCCGCCTGTGCCACGCCTCCTCGGTGGTTGCCCTGCTCGAAGGCATAGGCTCCGGCGCTGTGTCCAACCCGGTGATGGACGTCACCAAGGCCGAGGTGGTGGTCATCATCGGCGCCAACCCGACGGTGAACCATCCGGTGGCCGCCACCTGGATCAAGAATGCCGTGAAGAACGGCACCAAACTCGTGGTGCTGGACCCGCGCCGCTCGGACCTGACCCGCATGGCGCACCGCCACCTGCAGTTCAAGCCCGACACCGACGTGCCCATGCTCAACGCCATGATGAACGTCATCGTGACCGAGGGCCTGGTGGACCAGGACTTCATCGACAGCCGCACCATCGGCTACGAGGAACTGCGCAAGAACGTCGAGGGTTACACGCCCGAACTGATGGCGCCGATCTGCGGCATCGACGCCGACACGCTGCGCTACGTGGCGCGGCTGTATGCCACCTCCAGGTCCTCGATGATCCTCTGGGGCATGGGCGTGTCGCAACACGTCCACGGCACCGACAATGCGCGCTGCCTGATCGCGCTGTCGCTGATGACCGGCCAGATCGGCCGTCCCGGCACCGGCCTGCATCCGCTGCGCGGCCAGAACAATGTGCAGGGCGCGTCCGACGCGGGCCTGATCCCGATGATGTTCCCGGACTACCAGCATGTCTCCAGCCCGGCGGTGCGCGCCAGCTTCGAAAAAGCCTGGAAGGTGCCGGAAGGCTCGCTCGACGACCAGGTTGGCCTGACCGTGGTGGAAGTGATGCACGCGATCAAGAAGGGCGGCATCCGCGGCATGTATGTGCAGGGCGAGAACCCGGCGATGTCCGACCCCGATGCCAACCACGCGCGTGAAGCGCTGGCGGCGCTGGACCACCTGGTGGTCCAGGACATCTTCCTGACCGAAACCGCTTACCTGGCCGACGTGATCCTGCCGGCCAGCGCCTTCCCCGAAAAGGACGGCAGCTTCACCAACACCGACCGGCTGGTGCAGATGGGCCGCAAGGCCATCAACCCGCCCGGCGATGCGCGCCAGGACCTCTGGATCATCACGCAGATCGCCAACCGCATGGGTTGCGGCTGGCACTACAACCATGTCAGCGAAGTCTTCGACGAGATGCGCCACACCATGCCCAGCATCGCCGGCATCACCTGGGACAGGCTGGACCGGGAGCATTCGGTCACCTACCCCTGCATGAAGGAAGGCGATCCGGGCCAGTCGGTGGTGTTTGTCGACAGCTTCCCGCGCGAAACCGGCCGGGCAAAATTCGTCCCGGCAGACATCATCCCGGCAGCCGAGCGTCCCGATACCGAGTACCCGATGGTGCTGATCACCGGGCGCCAGCTGGAACACTGGCATACCGGCAGCATGACACGGCGAGCCACCGTGCTGGACGCCATCGAGCCCGATCCGGTGGCGCTGGTGCACCCGCTGGACCTGGCGGCGCTCGGCGGCAAACCGGGCGACGTGGTGACCATCGAGTCGCGCCGCGGCAAGGTCGCACTCTACGCACGCGCTGACGAAAGCTCGCCACGCGGCGCGGTGTTTGTGCCCTTCTGCTACTACGAGGCAGCCATCAACAAGCTGACCAACGCGGCGCTGGACCCGTTTGCCAAGATCCCCGAGTTCAAGTACTGCGCCATCCGCGTGACCAAAGGCGGCGTGCCGCCGGTGCAGGACAGCTACGGTGGCGGCCAGGCCCTGGAAAACTCGGTCGCGGCGGCCGGCATCTGAGGAATAACCGTTCGGGCTGGGCCTGTCGAAGCCCTTCGACAGGCTCAGGGCGAGCGGCTTTCAACCATGGGCCCGGCGTGAATCAGCCGGTGCCTCGTCACGCTCCTTCAGGCCGTAGTCGCGCGTGACCTCGGCGATGCGCAGCCGGTAATCCCTGAACATCGTGCTGCGCCCCGCGTTCTGCGCGGCCCGGTGCGCCTCCAGGTTGCGCCAGGCCGTCAGGCAGGCGTCATCGCGCCAGAACTGCAGCGACAGCAGCTTGTCGGGCTCCGACAGGCTCTGGAAGCGCTCGATCGAGATAAAGCCGTCCATCTTCAGCAGCTCGTTCTTGAGTTCAGCCGCCCAGTTCAGGTAGCCCTCGCGGTGCGCCGGATCCGGCCAGACTTCAAAAATCACTGAGATCATCTTCTGCTCCTTGCTTGTGTCGCCTCAATTGTCAAACACCGGGATGCGGGCATTGCCCAGTGGCCGGAACCCGGCCAGTCGCCCGAAACAGGCATCAAATCGGCCGCCAGCCCTTGTCCACATGACGCCGGCAGCTACTGTTTCGATAGCAACGGCGACGCCCGGACAGGCGTGGGCGCCGGCGCCGAAGCCCAGGCTGCGGCGATCGCTGCGCTGCACATCGAAGTGGTCGGGCCGCGGGTTCAGCGCCGGATCGCGATTGCCGCTGGCCAGCAGCAGCAACACGCCCTGCCCCTTGCCGATCGGCTGGCCAGCCAGCTGCAAGGCCTGCGCAGCGAAGCGCCGGGTATTCTGGATCGGCGCCTGCTGACGCTCGACCTCGCTGACAAACGCGCGCATGGCCGCCAGCGACCGGTCTGCGGCATCGGCCAGCACCGGATGCTGCCGCAGCATCAGCACGGTGTGGCCCAGCAGGCCGGCGGTGGCATCGAGCGACTGCTGCATCAGGGCCATGCGGTTGGCCGCCATGACCGCGTCCAGGCCCTCAGCCTGCCCCTGGGCCATCAGGGCCCCGGCAGCCTCCGAGGCGAGCGCTACGGCCGTTTCAGGGGCTCCCGGGGCGATGCCCTGGACAAAGGCCTGCACCTGGCGACAGGTCGTCTCCAGCTGGCGGTCCGGCACCCGCAGCAGCCGCGCCATGACCTGCACCGGCAAGGTGCTCATGAGTTCGTTGGGGCCCAAGCGCGGGAGCAGGTCGGCTGCTGCCGCCTTGCTGGCGTCTGCCACGTCGCTCAGCGTCCAGCGCTGCGCCGACTGAACCACGGCCGGCTTGTGCGCCGCATGGAAGTCACCGTCCGTCATGCGCACCAGCCGCGCAAACACCTGACCGGCGGGCGTGCCCTGCAGCGCGGCGGGAACAGCCTCGCCCGGCGGGCGCACGGTCAGCGCACGGTGATGCAAGGCCTCGCTGATCGCGGCCTGGCTGCTGGCGACCCACAGCTGCAGGCCGGCGTCGAAATACAGCGGCCGCGTTTCGCGCAGTTGCCGGTAATACGGCCAGGGGTCGGGGTGGGTGACGGCAGCGATGGGGTCGGCAGGCGGCTCGCGGACGGCGTCAGGCATCACCGACCACCGGCACGCAGCGGACCTCGGTACGCACCGAGTTCGCGATGAAACACGCCTCATGCGCTTGATGGTGCAACTGGTCCAGCTGCTCGCGGGTCGGCAGGCGCTCACCGGAGAAAACCACCGCGGGCCTGAGGGTGACCACGGTCATCGCCATTTTTCCCTGCGCGTTCTTCGCCATCACGCCCACCGCTGCATCGGTGTACCGGTCGACACAGAATTTGTGTTTGGCGGCGATCGCCAGGAACCACAACATGTGGCAACTGGCCAGCGAGGCCACAAAAGCCTCCTCCGGATCGACCGCGCTGGCGTCCGACATCGGCAAGGGCACCGAGTGCGGCGAGGACGATCCCGCGACTTCGGCGCCGCCGTCGAAAGACATCCGGTGGCGCCGGCTGTAGCGCCCGTCCAGAAACTCCTGCGCGCCGCGCTCCCAGCGGATGTCGGCGGTGAATTCAGCCATGGTCGGTCCTCCTGCTTGAAAGGTCTCCAGTGTCGCGAGCCGGGCACCACTTGTCGAGCAACAACAGTTTGCCTATCATCAAACCATGCATGCAGGACCCGACCTCGCGCGCCTCGCCGCCACCGTGGGCGACCCGCGCCGCATCCAGATGCTGGCGCTGCTGATGGAAGGCCGCGCGCTGACCGCCAAGGAGCTGGCCCTGGGCGCCGGCATCACACCGGCCACCGCCACCGCCCACCTCCGGCGCCTGCTCGATGACGGGCTGGTGGGTTCGACTTCGCAGGGGCGGCACAAATACTTCCGCCTGGCTTCCGAGCAGGTCGCACACCTGGTGGAATCGCTGATGCGTGTCGCGCCGCGGCGCCAGCCTGAGCCGGCTCACGCCGAGCCGATCCGCCAGGCCCGCTACTGTTATGACCACCTGGCCGGCAGCCTGGGCACCGGGCTGCTGGCGCTGTTGCTGCGCAAGGGCTGGCTGGTCAACGACAGCAGCGACACGGCGGGCAAGCAACTCGAACTCACCAGCAAGGGCAGCCGCGCGTTCACCACCCTGGGCATGGACCTCGAGGGCGCACGCGCGCGGCGGCGGCAGTTTGCCTGCCGCTGCCTCGACTGGTCGGAGCGCCGCGATCACCTCGGCGGCGCGCTGGGCGCCATGCTGGCCGAGCATCTGCAGGCCGCGCACTGGATAGAGCGCAGGAAACACAGCCGCGTGGTGGTGGTCACCGCACTGGGGCGCGAGCAGATGGCGCAGTGGGGACTGCGCCTGGCGTAGTCCACCCAGGCGCTGCGCGGACCTCGCGCCCGGCACACACGAGGGGAAAATGCCCAGTGCTGGCGCGGTGTTAAGCGCGCTATCTGCTGTGCTGCATGAGGGCGGTGCGAGGTCCCCGGCGTGCCGCCAATACGAACCAAAGTGTTGGTGAAGGCGCGCGTTTTTCCGGCGCAGCGGCATGCCCGCGGCACGCATGAGACCCGGCGCACTGGGGCCGCATTGCGATTTTCACTGGGGATTTTTCGATTTTCAGAGGTAAATCAGCAACAAAAAAGACCAAAAAAAAAGCGTTTTCCCTATGAAACCGCGGTTTTCTCCAGTAGCATCCCCCTTGCCAGTGAAGAGTAGTTATCTGCATTGGTGATTTATCAACTTCTAGAAGGAAAATCAATCATGGCAACTGCAAAAAAAGCACCGGCAAAAAAAGCGCCCGCTAAAAAGGCTGCACCGGCAAAGAAAGTAGCTGCGAAGAAAGCAGCACCAGCGAAGAAGGCTCCTGCGAAGAAAGCAGCACCGGCCAAGAAAGTAGCAGCGAAGAAAGCTGCTCCTGCGAAAAAAGCTGCTCCTGCGAAAAAAGCAGCAGCCAAAAAGGCGCCCGCCAAAAAGCGTACGCCCAACGCAGCGTTCATGAAGCCGCTGACACTGAGCCCCGCCTTGTCGGCCGTGGTTGGCGCTGCTGCGCTGCCCCGCACCGAGATCGTTCGCAAACTCTGGGTCTACATCAAGGCCAAGGGTCTGCAGGACAAGATCAACAAGCGCATGGTCAACGCCGACGAAAAACTGCGCGCCGTTTTCGGCAAGGCGCAGGTGTCGATGTTCGAGATGGCTGGCCTGATCGGCAAGCACGTCAAGTAAACGTCGCAAAGGTTCCGCGCCACGTTCGCGCGGCACAGGAACCCGCCAAAAGGGCCACGCAAGTGGCCCTTTTTTTATGCCGGATTCAGAATGGAAAAGGCCTCAGGCCCATACGAAGCCTGCGCCTTCAGCTACTTTTTCTGTAGCGCCGCGTGGGTGATGCTGCGCAAGGTGCCGCGCGTGCTGATGACCTCGGGGTCCAGCATGATCTCGATCAGCGCGCCTTGCTGGCCCTGCAAGGCCTGGCGCAAGGCCGCTTCAAACTCCTCGGTGCGGGTGATGCGTGTGGCGCTGTAGCCGTAGGCGCGCGCCAGTGCGCAGAAGTCCGGGTTCTGCAGGCTGGAGCCGCTGACATGCTGCGGGTACTCGCGCTCCTGGTGCATGCGGATGGTGCCGTACATGCCGTTGTTGAGCAGCACGATGATGCTTTTGGCGCCATGCTGCACCGCCGTGGCCAGCTCCTGGCCATTCATCAGGAAGTCACCGTCGCCGGCGATCGTGAACGCAGTCCGGCCCGACACGATGGCCGCCGCGATGCCGGCCGGCACGCCGTAACCCATGGCACCCACCGTTGGCGCCAACTGGGTCTTCAGGCCCTTGACCAGGCCGTGGTGCTGGAAGAAGCGGTGCACCCAGCTGGCAAAGTTCCCGGCGCCATTGGTCAGCACCGCGTCTTCCGGCAGCAGCTTCTTCAGCGTGGCCACGATGGCCGGCATGTCGATGCTGCCCGGCAGCACCACACCGCCATTGGCCGGATCAATGTTGGCCAGGTAGTCCGCGTTGGCGGATTCGGCCCAGCTTTGCCAGGGCACGGACACCGGCGCGGTCAGCACCTCCAGCGAACGTGCCGCTGCATTCATGGTCGCGTTGATCGCCAGGTCGGCCTGGAACACGCGGTTGAGTTCCTCGGCGCTGGCATGGATGTGCACCAGCTTCTGTTTTGGCCGGGGCGCCTCGATCAGCGTGTAGCCGCCGGTGGTCATCTCGCCCAGGCGCGGGCCAATGGCCAGGATCAGGTCGGCGTCTTTGATGCGCGCGGCCAGCTTCGGGTTCAGGCCGATGCCGACGTCGCCCGCATACAGCGGATGGTGGTTGTCGAAGGTGTCCTGGAAACGGAAGGCGTTGCCCACCGGCAGTGACCAGTTTTCGGCAAACCGCTGCAAGGCCTGCGCCGCCTGCGGCGTCCAGCCACCGCCGCCGGCGATCACCAGCGGGCGTTCGGATTGCAGCAACAGCTCGCGCAGCGTGCGCAGCGAGCCCGGATCGCTCCAGGCCTCGACCGCCTCCACGCGCGGCAGCGGCTGCACGTCCACGGTCTGCGTCAGCATGTCTTCCGGCAACACCAGCACGACCGGACCCGGACGCCCGTTCATCGCGGTGGCAAAGGCACGGGCCACGTATTCGGGGATGCGGCGCGCGTCGTCGATGCGCTCCACCCGTTTGGCCATGCCTTTGGTCGAGGGGCCGAAGAAACTGCTGTAGTCGACTTCCTGGAAAGCCTCGCGGTCGCGCGTGTCGCTGGCAACGTCGCCGACAAACAGGATCATCGGCGTGGAATCCTGGAAGGCGGTGTGTACACCGATGGAGGCATTGGTCGCGCCGGGGCCGCGCGTGACAAAACAGATGCCGGGCCGGCCGGTCAGCTTGCCATGGGCTTCGGCCATGAAGGCGGCACCGCCCTCCTGCCGGTTGATGACAAACCGGATCTGCCCGGGATACGCGTGAAAGCCGTCAAGCACCGCAAGATAACTTTCACCGGGCACCCCGAACGCATGGGTGACGCCCTGGGCCACAAGGCATTGAACAAGAAGATGGCCGGCAAGTTGTTGGGTCATGCCAATATTGTGCCGTGGTGGCGAGAGCGCCAACCATTCGCCCTGCGCCTGGCCCGTCCTGAGCTTGACGCAGGGTCTAAGGGCTCTTCGTCCAGCGCGGAAAGGCTTGGACCGGCCCAGCCCGAACGGGGGCAGCGCAGGGTTCGTCGACCCGCCAGCTACTCGGGCGTGGCTGCGTCGCCGTCATCCCCGCCGGCTTCCAGCGCCTGCCGGGCCAGTTCCTCGTCGCTCAGCGGTGGCGCATTTTCCAGCGCCTGGATCTCCTCGAGCAGCTCGGCGGTCGGCTGCTCATGCTCGAGCAGCACTTCCTCCAGCTTTTGCCGGCTGGTCTCCGGATGCACCGAGGGCGAGTGCAGCTCGGTCGGCGGGACCGGGAACTTCTCGCCGAGTTCGAACTTGAGCGCCTCGGATTTTTCGTCAACCCAGCTCGCGAAGTCGCCGTCTTTCGGGGTGGTCGAATCATTCATGGCCGTCTCCTTGAAGTGGCAGCAGCGCGGGTGGCCACTGCCTGCCTCATTATGGGCACAGCTTGCTACAGTCGCTGTCATCCAATGCCGCCATCGCGCCACCGGGCCGCAGCGAGCTGCATCTTGTATTAATTCACCAAACAGTTAAATTACCCGCCATGCCCAGCGCCAAAGCCCCGCCCGCCAAAACCACCGAACCGCGCTCGCGCGATGCCGACCGCTCGCAGCAGTCCATCCTGCTGGCCGCCCGCGACGAGTTTGCGCAACACGGCCTGGGCGGCGCGCGGGTGGACCGCATCGCCGAACGCGCCGACGTCAACAAGCGCCTGATCTATTACTACTTCAAGAGCAAGGACGAGCTCTTCCTGGCAGTGCTGGAGCAGGCCTATGCCCACATCCGCGAGGCCGAAACAAAGCTGCACCTGCGCGACATGCCGCCGGCCCAGGCGATCCGCCGGCTCACCGAGTTCACCTGGGAGTATTACCTCGCGCACCCCGAGTTCCTGACCCTGCTCAACAGTGAAAACCTGCACCAGGGACGGCACCTGGCAATGTCCAGCCGGGCCCGCGAGACCAACTCGCCGCTGATCGAGACACTCGCCGAAATCCTGGAACGCGGGCGCGCCGAAGGCCTGTTCCGCGGCGGCATCGACCCGGTGCAGCTTTACGTGTCGATTGCCGGCATGGCCTATTTCTACCTGTCGAACAACCACACGCTGTCAGCCATTTTCGGGCGCGACCTGATGACACCCAAGGCCCGCCATGAGCGCCTCTCGCACATGAGCGAGGTGATCCTAGGGTATGTCCTTAGAAACTGAAGCCAGCCCGCGTTGACGCGCGGTCGCCATTGTTTTTACAATTCTTAATTCACTTAATGGTGAATTAGGCGTAAACTCCGGCCTGCTTGTGTTTGCCGGACTTCCGTTTCTTCCCAACGACCCTCAGGAGACAACCATGACCTTTGCACGCCGCGCCGCCCTGGCTTCACTGACTTCCCTCACCGTGCTGGCCGCGCTTTCGCCGCTGACCGCCAGCGCCCAGGGCGCCTACCCGAACAAGCCGATCCGGGTGATCGTGCCGTTTGCCGCAGGCAGCACCACCGACATCATTGCCCGCGCCATCGCCGACAAGATGGGCCAGAGCATGGGCCAGACCCTGGTCATCGACAACCGCGGCGGCGCCAGCGGCACCATTGGCCAGCAGGCCGTCGCCACCGCCGCACCGGACGGCTACACCATCATGATCCATTCGTCCTCGCACACGGTCAGCCCCTCGACCTTCGCCAAGCTGCCCTTCGACACCACCGCCGACTTCGTGGGCGTGACGCCGATTTCCAGCACGCCCAATGTGCTGGTCATGTCGCCCTCGAAAAACATCAAGACCCTGCAGGAACTGCTGGCCGCCGCGCGCGCCAAGCCCGGCAGCATGAACTTCGCTTCCGCCGGCCAGGGCAGCGCCACCCACCTGAACGCCGAAAAATTCAAGCTCGCCGCCAAAATCGAAGCCACCAACATCCCGTTCAAGGGATCCGGCGAAGCCGTGACCGAAGTGATGTCCGGCCGGGTTGACTACTACTTCTCGCCCATCGCCCCGGTGATCGGCCAGATCCGCAGCGGCCAGCTGGTGGCCCTGGCCGTCGGTTCGCCGAAACGCGCCAGCGCCCTGCCCCAGGTGCCGACCACCGCCGAAGCCGGCGTGCCCGGTTCCGAGTTCAACTTCTGGATCGGCATGATGGCCCCGGCCAAGACGCCTCGCGACATCGTGAACCGCCTGCACGACGAAGTGGTGAAGGCGCTGAACACGCCGGAAGTCAAGGAGCGTTTCGCCACCCTCGGCGCCGATGCCTGGACCCTGAAGCCTGAGCAGTTCGACAGCTACATCAAGGACGAGATCAAGAGCAACGCCGTGCTGGTCAAAGCCGCCGGCCTGTCCCCCCAGTAAATTCCCGCGACCGGAGCGCACCTGCGCCGGTCGGTTGAAGCCTCGCGCTTCAGCCAGACCAGCCCGGTGCGGCCGCCGCATTCCCCACCCGCTTTTCAAAGGAACCCCATGGCCACCCAACGACTAGGACTCATCATGCACGGCGTCACCGGACGCATGGGCATGAACCAGCATCTGATCCGCTCCATCGTCGCGATCCGCAAACAGGGTGGCGTCACGCTGTCCAACGGCGACAAGGTGATGCCGGACCCGATCCTGATCGGCCGCAACGCCGAGAAGATGCAAGCGCTGGCCAAGGCCTGGGCCATTGAACGCTGGGGCACCGACCTCGACCAGGCGCTGGCCAACCCGGACGACACCATCTTCTTCGACGCCGGCACCACGCAGATGCGTCCCACGCTGCTGGCCAAGGCGATCCGCGCCGGCAAACATGTCTACTGTGAAAAGCCGATTGCCACCAACCTCAACGAAGCCGTCGAGATCGCGCGCCTGGCCGAAAAATCCGGCCTGAAACACGGCGCCGTGCAGGACAAGCTGTTCCTGCCCGGCCTGCGCAAGCTCGACATGCTGCGCCGCGCCGGCTTCTTCGGCAAGATGTTGTCGGTGCGGCTGGAGTTCGGCTACTGGGTGTTTGAAGGTGACCTGCAACCG